>JAYVBW010000777.1:0-2321 GCA_043750255.1 Pirellula sp. | reverse complement strand
TTCACGGTCCCAAATCAGTGCGCAAGCGCCCCACAGGCTTTTCGTGTAAATCCGATTGATGCCAACCGGCTTGTTGCGGGAGTAGTGTTTGGGAGTGTAGAGTGATACGAACGCAGCCTTACTAGGCCAGACAATCGCATCTACAAACGCTTTGCAGTCCGAATGAAAAAGCGAATCGTCTTGGACCGTCATGATGTACTCGCTCGAACTGTTTTCTAGGCACCATCGACAGGCGTTCAGCCAGTTGTGCCAGATGCCTAACTTGGCTGGATTCGAAATGGTTTGATAGTCCGTTTCCGTCGATCCCGGTTCAGCGAATACTATCGGATTCCATCCACAGGCTTCAATGGATGCGCAGCAGTAGGTAAGGGTGCAATCTTTTCGGGGTGCTGTCGTGACAGCGACCGTGATCGTCTTATTGCTGTGCGTATCACAAGGCGCACTGCGGGTTCGAAGAACGGGATTTTGTGAATCTTGGCTGAGTGCTTTAGCCATCGGAGAATCGTTTCGAACTTCTGTTCGCATTTATCTGGCCCCCAAGCGTTCATTTTTTGTATGCGAGTTTGGCACTTGCATTTTGTTTTAGAAGGGGAATAGAACCATGAAAGGAGTTTTTTGAGTTCGGTTCCTGGTCCTTCGTTCGATGGCGGTATGGGGTTCTTTTGGCGATGTTCTCGTATTAGTTCTATAAGTTCTTCACGTGGAGGTAGTGTCCTCATGAGATTCTTACTCCGTTCTTATAACACGCACCAAAAAATACTGTCTCGCCCTCGCTAGCCGATAGTCCATCAAGGAACACAAGACTGTCCGCCGAGAACATATCTGCGTACATAGCAACACAGTCATCAAAAGGATCAGTTGGCGGAACAGTTTCATTACCATCGCAACCGCCTGTGAATTGATCCGAAGTCGGGTAGCAAGCATAGTCTAAGGGGTTGAAGTCAGGATAAAGCTCTGGAGCACCCTTCTGAGTATGATAGTTGAGAGCGTCTACGGTACATTCAAAGCAACATTGGCAATCATTGAAAGAACCACTGGACCCAGATCCTGAGCTGGATGGATTACTGGATGATGGATTAGAGCTGCTTGACGAAATAGACGAAGAGCTAGGTACTGATGAGCTTGATGAACTTGTAGCAATGCAGCAGCATGGATGACCGGTCATGAACACGTTCCTCCCAGAGTCCATGTGCCTGGAATTGCAGCGCAGTCTGCTTGGGTCGTAATCGAACATGCAGGATCACCGTCCGGACCACTGTAGGAACAGCTTCCTAACGGAGCACTTGGAGTAACATCATCTTGGTCGCATGCGGCCTGAATCACAAAATGACGACCACCGCATGTTCGAGTAGCAAGACCAGAATTTCCAAAACCAATCTGGTCCGCGAATATCCCCAAAGGATCTTCGACTATTCCTACCATGTCTGCGATCGATTCTTCGACCAGCGTAAAGCGAGCCATTGCAAAACCGTCGTCTGACCAATCGCTTAGCATGATGAACTTTTCGAGCCTCTCGGAGCATGCTGTATTACCGATCCGAACGATTCCCCATTGGCTACCAGTGCCACCTGCGCGCCACAGGATTTGAGCATTTCCATTGGAATCGCTTACCTTCAGCTCGGCGAAATCAGGAGCGACGGCATCCGCGAAAGTGTTGGGTTTGAGCGCGGAGATGACATTGATTTTGCAGGCAACAACACCCGAAACGATGGCGGACGTTATTTCCCCAGCGGCCACAGGAGACTGCAGGACGCCCCAGCGACCAGGAAGGGGAGGCACGATCCTGAACGCGATATTGCGAATGAATTCCATTTCATTGTCAGTTGGTAGAATCACGGGTTCGCCAAGACCCACGAT
This sequence comes from Pirellula sp., assembly GCA_043750255.1. Taxonomy (GTDB): domain Bacteria; phylum Planctomycetota; class Planctomycetia; order Pirellulales; family Pirellulaceae; genus JBKCUI01. The sequence continues at coordinate 464 of JAYVBW010000777.1, read as the reverse complement.
CGCACACTGCTCGAGCGGGCCTGCCGTATCGTTTAATACTTTGATAATTGCTGGACTGCGATATGTACTCTGTAGAGCGTCCGCTTGAAACGATACGCCACCGTTGCGAAATTTATCTACCACACGCTGCATGTCCGACCAGTCGCGTGCGCTAATTGCAAGTGGATCACCGCTCTGTGGCATTATGCACTCAACCCCAACAAGCCGAGGCCAGCTCGTTCGTAGACCCTTTCAACGTATGCGGCTTTTGGCCTGCGAACGATGCGATGAGCACCGTCGTCCACCTCGTCTGTATAGTACAGCCACATGTAGTCCCAGCCTTGTTTATTGAGTACCGTGATACTCGGCGTAAAGACGATGGACGCTATGTTCGGACTGGCAGCGAAGTTATAGGTGATTTCGAAATCCTCGCGTCCGCGCCTCTGGCCAGTGGAGCCTAGGAAAAGAACTTCACCGGCCGCGAA
>JAYVBW010000776.1:0-7243 GCA_043750255.1 Pirellula sp. | reverse complement strand
TCGGAAATTTGGCGACACCATGGCTGTCGCTAAGGATCCAAGGTTCCGAAGAACCAAGTTTTCCATCTCTGTTTAGATCTACGTAAACGGCACGATCCGCAAGGGCTCCATCTTTGTTTGCGTCGAAGGATCTAGATCCATCCAAATCATCGAAAACAAACACTTCGATACCGGCTAGAAGACGCCTGTCCTCTAAAACGTCGAAACAAAGCTTTCTACAGCGACGTAAAGTAAAAACTTTTCGAGGGGAGGGACTGTGCTTTTGACGAGTCATAATGACAACTCAACTATCGTTTTCGGAACGAAGAGGTAGGGGAGTCCTAAAAACGAAAAAACCGCTTATAGAAACTTTCGAAAACCAGCGAGTGTGTGTGGGATACTAATCTATACACTTACGCGTCAGTCGTACATGCTTTCTGCTGGAAATTAGAAAAATTCCGTTCACCGTCGAACTATTTGGATATCCCAAAACGGTAAGTTGTGGTTTCGTCGAATGTTTGCCCTGGCATGAGCAGGGTAGAAGGGAACAAAGCCTGGTTGGGGGAATCTGGGAAATGCTGCGTTTCCAAACAAAATGCTTCATGCTGCTTGTACCCAGCACTGTCCGGTCCTCCGACCAGGAAGTTACCAGAATAAAGCTGGATACCAGGCTGGGTGGTCATCACATCCATCGTTCGACCACTGGCTGGATCCAGGACACTCGCGGCCCTGCGCAATTTGCCAGATGGCCCGTCGACAACGAAACAATGATCGTAGCCATTAGTTTGCTTGAGTTCGGCAATCTTTTCACCAATAGGTCGTTTGCCAGTAAAATCTAGCGGCGTGTTGGTTACTGGATTAAGCTGTCCGAGGGGTATCATGTTTTCGTCAACCGACAAGTACTTGCTGCAAGCGAGCGTCAACTCGTGCTTGTACACAGTGCCACTGTTCGCGCCGGACAAGTTAAAATAAGCGTGATTCGTCAAGTTAACATGGGTCGCTTTGTCTGTGGTTGCAGTAAAGCGTATAGACAACTTATTGTCGTTGTCCCAACGATACTCAGCCAAAACCGTGAGTTTACCTGGGTAACCTTCTTGTCCGTCCGGGCTGACCAAGGAAAACTGTAATCCGACATTAGACTCCGACTTTATTTCGGCGGCTTTCCACATGAGTTTGTCAAAACCCACAATCCCGCCATGCAAGTGGTTAGGCCCGTTGTTAATCGCAAGCGAATAAGCTGTGCCATCAATTGAAAAACTGCCTTTGGCAATGCGATTACAAAATCGCCCTACCGTTGAGCCAAAATAGGGGTGGCGTTTAAGATACCCGTCGATCGAAGAAAAGCCTGCCGTCACATTGGTCTTTTTACCACTTCGGTCTGGAACATTGATTGAAACGACGATTGCGCCGTAGTCAATCATTTGTACCGTATTTCCACTCGCGTTTGTGAGTGTATACAGTGTTACGCTCTGGCCGTCAGTAGTCTTGCCGAATGGGGCTGATTCGATCTGCATTTTGGATTCGTTAGAGTAAGCGTTTTCACAGGAGAGTAGGTGTGACGTTAGGGCAATAAAACCTGCAATCGAGGCTTTTTTAAAACAGGGTATGTAGTTGCGTAGACTCGTCATGCGTTGCACCGCTTTTGGAAGGTCTGTGTAGAACTGAGCTAGCAATTGTATCTGACTCCATAAGCCTGCCAAAGCCCCAGAAATGAAAATGACGCTCGCAGCCGTTTCCGGCGTTGCATTATCCACTCCATTAGGCCACTGAAAACGTTGATGGGGGTCTTGGCAAATCCCAAGAAAGCTTGAGAATGCATGCGAACCAAACACAGACGAACGGAAGACTGAGCCATAGGGGATGTCATTGCGAGCAGAGATCATTTCCATCGGCGACGAGCTGACCAGCGGTCAACGACTTGACACGAACAGTCGGTGGTTAAGTGAACAGCTTGGCAATCTGGGCGTTAAGACTGCATTCCATACCACTGTCGGGGATTCCATGTCCGACAACATCGACGCGTTTCGTACAGCCTCGCGTCGGGTAGAAATCGTCGTCGCGACCGGCGGACTTGGCCCCACCGCGGACGACTTAACTCGCGAGGCGCTAGCAGAGGCCTTTCATTTACCACTGGAACTAAGGCCGGAAGCGCTAGAACATATCGAGACGCTCTTTGCAAGTCGCAAGCGACCCATGCCTGAGCGGAATCGAATTCAAGCTATGTTTCCATTCGGAGCTCGCATTATCGATAATCCATATGGAACAGCTCCAGGCATCGATTTGATAGTCGCGAATTCCAATTCGCTTAGCACAATCACCAATGTTGATCGCTCAATAGCAAGCCGAATATTTTCGCTGCCCGGGGTACCTGCGGAGATGATGCAAATGTATACGGCAACGGTCGAACCTCGTCTCATTCAGGAAATGGGCCTCGGGACAAAGCGTTGGTACTACCATAGCTTGAAGGTCTTTGGAATTGGAGAAAGCGATGTCGAAAAAATTCTTCCAGATCTGATTCATCGAGATCGAGATCCTATTGTTGGAATTACCGTCTCTCAAGCTACCATCACCTTGCGGATCTCAGCCTTATGCTCCCATGAAAATGAGTTTCGAAACAAAATCCAGTCTACGATAGATGAAATCCATAAACAGCTTGGGCTGTTGGTTTTTGGAGAAGGCGAGATCGATATCGACGAGGTAGCGCATCGGTTGATGCTCGCGAAGGGGGTATCGCTCGGCGTAGTCGAGGTTGGCTCTGGAGCCTGGATACAACATCGTCTGGCCAAGTTATCTCAACAGGAATCCAAGGGACTTCAAGCGTCACGCTGGTTTCCATCTCTTGAGGCTTTAGAAGAAAGTTGGATTGCACGTTCGGCTGAGGACAGCCGAACCTACATGGCGTTAGCAGCAGAGCGATTCCGACAGGAACACGATCTAGATCTTTGCTTAGTAGCAGGTATCTATCCAACGTGGGGCGCGGTCTCGACATCGAAGAGTCTTCCCAGCTCGGATTTTTCGTTTTCGCTTGCCAGAAGAGGCAAGGAGACGAAGCAAACGTTGGTTTCGCTGGGTGCTCATCCTGATGTGCTCTACCACCGAATTGCAAAAGCTGGCTTGAATTTGCTGCGGTTGGAGTTGCTCCAACATGGCTGAGCGGATCACCGTGGCCAAGACCTCCGATATCCCATGGAACGAAGCCCGCGCGTTTCCGGTGGGCGATCGAATGATCGCTATCTTCAATGAAGCTGGCAAATATCATGCGATGGATGATTTTTGCCCTCACATGGGTGCATCGCTCGCGGGGGGCTGGATTGAGAGTGGAACGGTGGTTTGTCCGTGGCATGCTTGGCGATTTTCATTGATTGATGGATGTTGGCTCGACAATCCCAAGATCAAAGCAGACGTTTTCGAAGTGTTCGTGGTCGGCGATGAAATCCAGATCGAGATGAATGATGAGTAGACCTTCAACGATTGCAGACAACGACAGCAGTCCTGCATCGCGTCGATTGGAACTCGATGCGGCAGAGCTACGAGAGCTTGATCGAAATGTGGTTTGGCATGCCTTTTCGCAGATGTCGAGTTATGACGGTTTGATCATTGAATCAGCCGAGGGATGCTGGCTGACCGACATAGTTGGCAATCGCTATTTTGATGGTGCGAGTTCTCTTTGGTGCAACATCCATGGCCATCGCCACCCGCATATCGATCAAGCGATTCGAAATCAATTGGATCGCGTAGCGCATGTAACTAACCTCGGGATGAGTCATCCAACCACGATTAGCCTAGCAAAACGTTTGGTGGATTTAGCACCGAGCAGTTTGGAGCACGTGTTCTTCTCAAGCGATGGCGCTTCGTCGGTTGAGGTCGCGATGAAGCTGGCGTTTCAATATTGGCGTCAGTGTCCTACCCCTGAGCCAAACCGATCCACTTTTCTTGCGTTGGGCAGTGCTTACCATGGTGACACATTGGGTACGGTTAGCGTTGGCGGGGTATCGCGATTTCATTCGCTATTTGAACCGCTACTATTCCCTGTTTTGCGTGGCCCTTGCCCAGACAGCTATAGACTGCCAGCAGGCATCGAGTTGGAACAAGCTGCAGACTACTATCTAAAAGAGTATCGCCGCTTGCTTGAGAAACATGCGGATGAGATCGTCGCGGTAATCGTTGAACCGTTAGTTCAAGGTGCGGCTGGAATGGTTATGCACCCGCAAGGATTTTTTCAGGGAATGGCCGCGCTCTGCAAGGAATTTGGTTGCTTATTGATTGCGGATGAAATCGCTGTTGGCATGGGGCGAACCGGCAAGATGTTTGCGTGCGAGCACGAATCGGTCGAACCTGACTTTCTTTGTATCGGAAAGGGGCTTACAGGTGGGTATTTGCCAATGAGCGCAACATTGACATCGCATCGCATTTGGCAAGCATTTCTTGGTAGTCATGAAGAATCACGAAGTTTTCTCCACGGCCATACCTATGGAGGTAACCCGTTATCCGCTGCTGCGGCTCAAGCAACACTGGACGTCTTTGAGATGGAAAGGACTCTGGAAAAGCTGCAGGCTAAGGCGGCATTTTTAAGGAATTGTTTAGATTCATTGCGATCCCATGATGAGGTTGGTGACGTACGGCAGTGTGGATTGATTGCAGCGATCGAGTTGGTTTCGGATAAAGCTCTGAAGACGCCGCTGCCGTGGCAAGAACAGCGGGCAAGTCAAGTATGCAATCGGGTTCTGAAAAAGGGTGTTTGGCTCCGACCGATTGGAAACGTTATTCCCATCATTCCTCCATTGTGTGCAACGGAAACGGAACTTGAAATGCTGGTGAAATCGTTAGAATTGGGGCTTTCCTGAGCATCACTCTGGAGGAATCACGTATTGCGATTTTGGTCATATTCGGGGATTATATGGCTCTGGATCAACTGCGGTCTATTTACCATTGACTAGTCTCTAACAGTTCTGAAGTTTCCACCCGTGAGTAGTTATTCGTCTATCCAGCGAGCGTTGATCAGTGTCAGCGACAAAGCAGGCCTGGTTGATTTCGCCAGAGTTCTAATTGCCCACGGTGTTGAAATCTATAGCACAGGTGGAACTCGCAAACATTTGAGCGAATGCGGCATTGAGGCAGTAGAGGTCGCCGAGTACACCGGTTTCCCAGAGGTCATGGATGGTCGCGTCAAGACTTTGCACCCAAGGATTTTTGGTGGAATTCTGGCTCGCCGAAATGTCGAAGAGGATAGGAAGTCGCTGAGCACGCACGGGATCCTTGAATTTGATCTTGTTGTGGTTAATTTATATCCCTTCGAATCGACGATTCAAAAGCCAAATGTGACGTTTCCCGAAGCGATTGAACAAATCGATATAGGCGGGCCAAGTCTGATAAGGGCCGCTGCCAAGAATCATGCATTCGTCACGGTTGCTACCAGCCCTAGCCAATACCCGTCGATTGCGAAAGAACTGCAAAGCAACGGAGGTACGAGTGATGCGCTCCGCTTGCGACTGGCCGCAGAGTGCTTCGCAGAAACCGCTCGATACGATTCCAATATTGCCGAATACCTGTCGAGGTCAATGGTGGAAAAGTTGCCAGCAACAGCAACAGCGACAACGATGCCAGCCTGCATCACGATTCCTATGACGCTTCAAAGCGGATTGCGATATGGCGAGAACCCGCACCAGAGCGCTGCGTTGTATCGATTGCATGGCAATAGGGGTGCGACGTTGACTGATGCAAAGCAGCTAAACGGTAAGGAACTTTCTTACAACAATCTCTTGGACTTGGATAACGCATTGTCGATTGTACGTTGCTTTGCCAAGCCCTCTGCAGTTGTTATCAAGCACAACAATCCTTGCGGCGGCGCATCGGCCCACAAGCTGTCGTTTGCGTGCCGCAAGGCGTTGGCAGGCGATCCACAAAGTGCCTTTGGTGGTATCATCGGGTTCAACACTCTCGTTGACCTCGAAACTGCGGAAGTGCTTTGTCAGCCCGGACTGTTTATCGAAGCAATAGTAGCACCCGAGTTTTCCCCAGGTGCCGTTTCACTTTTGCAAACCAAACCCAAATGGCGTGACAATGTTCGCTTGATGCAAACCGGAGCGCTCGGTGTCCAGGTTTTGGAATTGAACTATCGATTCATCAGCGGTGGTGTATTGGTGCAGCAATCAGACAACCAACCGCCAACCAGTTTGAATTGGAAAACCGTGACGGAGGTCTCGGTCGCCGAAGAGCTATGGGACGACATTGCTTTTGGTTGGGAGATGGTCCGGCATGTAAAGAGCAATGCGATCATTTTGGCTCGCGATGCCGCGTTGGTTGGTGTCGGTGCGGGCCAAATGAGCCGAGTTGACAGCGTTGAAATAGCGATCGAGAAGGCAGGAGATCATTCACAGGGGAGCATTCTTGCCTCGGATGCATTTTTCCCATTTGCCGATTCCATTCACCGAGCGGCCAAGGCCGGGATTATCGCGATCATTCAGCCAGGAGGTTCTAGAAAAGACGACGAAGTTATCGCGGCCTGTAACGAGCATCGCATACCAATGATCTTCACTGGCCTACGCCACTTCAAGCATTAACGATGATTGGTTTTAGGCAATCCATTATCCGAGCAACGATCGCGGAGCGATCGGCCACGTTATGGCTTCGCCATTTCTACGTTGAGTAAAATACTTTCGGAGTGGCTGTTGAATTCAGGCGCGTACATGCACTGGATGTTCGCCATGCCGGTTGGGTATCGACCACCGTGCTGTACCCGCACCGTATATTCGAACACATAAGTTCCTTTGGGCAAGTAGTCGATGAAGAAATGCGAAGCTGTATCGCGAGTGCTTTCATAATACGCCAGCCCATCTTGGAATCGGTATTGGCTGAGCACATTCACTGGCTCGGTACCGCTACCGCGGTGGTCCTTCATGTGGACATACTCCATGTCGCGATCGGTTCGCAAAGTGATCCTGCATACGATCTCGTCCCCGATCGAAACCGGACCGGTGACGGGTTCGAGAACGGGTCCGTTCTTGGTTAATGTTCGCTTAAATAGCATTTTCTCAAGTTTCAGCGGCGTGGCATCGTGCGGCGTAATTTTACCGATGTCTTCCAGATACTTCCAATGAATACTTCCCCAACTAACCCCTGCATCGGTCTTGTTCAGTGTTATCTTTCCAAACTTGGGATTGATTTCGCCGCGAACGAATTTCTGTTCGTAGTAACCTGTTCCCGCTTCGACATTCTCGGGCTTGATCCATTGGTCGGCCAATTTTACTTGAACCAAGGCATCGGA
>JAYVBW010000775.1:0-2358 GCA_043750255.1 Pirellula sp. | reverse complement strand
CGCGCCCACATCGGCGATGGTTATTCCAGGGTTAACTTGGCAAGCAGCAACTATTTCATTTCGTTTGGCAAAGATCTCTCGGCTTTCAACCTCAAATTTTTCCAGGAACTCAGAGGGAGTAGGTTTTTGGAAGGGCGTATTGATCCCTGGTCGAACGCTCTTGTCCTGAGCGAACGACGTGTTGAAAACACAAGGAGGTACGAATGAAAAAACAAGTGCAATGCAAATAGGCAAACGCGTGTGGGATTTGCAAATCAAGGAACGCATAATTCTTTGTTTTCTGATTGTCGAGTGATTGTTGTTCATCGCAATTCGTCAACTTTCAGTGGCCTGTAGCCGCCGATTGATTTGAAGTATAGCAGCAACACCAGATAAATCACCGCCATAGAGGCGGGAATGAACGAATCCGCTTTCAGGGTGTGTCGGTCGCCGGTTTGGTCCGCTGCAACCACCGTCGTTTGTTCAGGAGTGCGATTCGCTTTAGCATCTCTTGCTTCGCCTAGTTTCGTTCCATCGAGTCCAAACGTTTCAGTCGCATCAAGATTCAGAAACTTGCTCGGCTTTGCAGCTTTGTAAGTCTGAAACAATTCAGGGCTAACCCTCTGCAACTCGGCTCCTGCAAATCGGTCTTTGCAATAACCCAAACCAGGGCCACCGATTAAGCCAGCGGACAACATTCCAATCCCACCCATGATTGACATCGCCACCGCACCGGACTGCGGAAAACGGTCTCCAACAATCGCTAACATTGTAGGCCAGAAAAATGTTTTACCGACGGCGTAAATCCCCAATGCGATGAATGCCAAGACGAAACTGAGCGTGGTACTGCTTTGGATCATGCTAGTCAGGTTCAAACCGATGCATGCCGTAATTGAGCAAACCAACAGTAGTCCAATAGGTGACAATTTGAGCGTCTTTTCAATCCAATGGGCACAGAATCTAAGGCTGAACATAATGACCGACGTCCAGATAAAAAGATACTTGCCCTGTTCCGACGAAAAAAGGTTTCCTGTTATGTTAGTAATCCAGCCATCTGTTCCAAGCTCAACTGCTCCAACCATCGCGTGCGTAATAAAGAGAACGAAAAGAATGAAAGAACCAATGGAGAACTTGGTCATCACTGCGACCGCTATCAATAGTATCCCGCCAATTGCATATCCGATGTTGGCTGCGTTATCCTTGATACTATTGGCACTTGGGATCCATGCCGGAATAGACTTGAGAATGTCGCCAAAGAAAAACGCCAGAAGATAACAAGCGACCAACGAACCAAGAATTCCGACTGGTCTATACATTTCAATAAAACTGGAGCCCTTAGAGGCAGCTTCCGATTTTGGAAACTTCTGTCCAAAAAACATAAGGGCATAAAGTACAGTGGGAACGAGATACAACGCCAATTGGTATTTCCACGGTAATTGCAATTTGTCATCTAAAAACCAGCCTGCAGCAGTACCGAAAATCATACCAGCGGGCCAACTTGCGTGAAGAATGTTTAGATAATGAGTGCGGTTCTGAGGGTAAATGGTAGCTACAAGTGGGTTCGCCACTGCTTCGAGTGTGCCATTTGCATAGGCGAAAATAAACATTCCCCAGTAGAGAAGCGAATAAGCGTTGTCGGGCGTTGAAGCACCAAAAGTCACAAATGCAGAAAGGATGTGCCCAAACAATGCAACAGCGACTAACTTACCGTAACCGATCTTGTCTACGATTACGCCACCAATGATAATTCCAAAACAAAAACCGGAAAAACCCGCGCCGCCAATCGCCCCTAATTGGGATGCTGTGAAATTGAACTCTTTGCCCCAGTTGTCCAGAATTCCGTTTCGCAACGCGAAACCGACACCTGCTGCAAGAATGGCCATAAAGCCAGCCCAAAGCAATCTAGACGCATTGGGTACAACGGGTGAAGAGTTGGAATCATTATTCATGAATTTTGATCTTAGTGTGAAAGAACGTGTGGGGAGAGTTGAGTGAACTCAATCAAAGTGGGGTTTACGGAATGCTATTGTCAGCGGGCGCTAATTTAATCCAAGGCGACTTAGTCTGCCACTAGAGGCGGCGAACATTTTTACAATGGAGCAAAAGTTCTAATTCGTGCAACGGTATCGCATAGCGATACGAACGCCTCTCAAAGACTACGTACGGCGGAGGACAACCGGACCTATTGTGGGAACGCGCAACTACAATACAGACATTAAAAGCCTTTTTTTGAGTTGGAAATTTTACTGTGACCTGTCCATTCTTGCGACTATTTTTGCTTGGAAATGGCAAGAACTAGCTGAATTGGCACGGAATTTGATGTTGATCCTAACTCCGCTTTTACTCGTAAGTCATTTTGGCAAAAGCCGCATTGTCCCT
>JAYVBW010000774.1:0-7571 GCA_043750255.1 Pirellula sp. | reverse complement strand
GATCGTGCGGCACGAAAGTTGAAAAATGGTCACTGAAGCAAGAAAAATACTTGTCGTTGAGGATCGACCGCGCGAACGCGAAGCCATGTCGAGAATGCTTCGAAGCGAAGGCTTTCAGGTTGCATCGGCAGGGAATGTCGTCGAGGCTATGGCGCTCGCGGATCAGTCGGTTGATCTGGTTGTTAGCGACTTGAGATTGGGCGATGAAAGTGCAATAGACCTTCTAATGCAATTGCGACGCCTTCGGACGAATCTACCTTTTATCATTGTAACAGCATACGGGGATGTAAGCAGTGCTGTAAACGCAATGAAACTAGGGGCCATCGACTATCTAGCCAAGCCATTGAATCCTACGGAGCTTATATCGCTCATTCGCCGACATCTATCGGTTTCGCAACCTGTAACGACGGAGACCGGAGCGCCAGGATTTCAAAACATGCTTGGTCAGTCTTTGGCGATGCGAACACTGTTTGACCGCATCCGGCGTTCCGCATTATCCGACAGTACCGTGCTCATTACAGGGGAATCTGGCACAGGCAAAGAATTGGTGGCGTCTGCGATACATAGGCTTAGTCGCCGTGCTGCACAAGCATTCGTTACAATTAACATTAGTGAGTTGCCAATCAGCCTGATCGAGGCGGAACTGTTTGGTGTTTGCAAAGGGGCCTACACCGGAGCAACTCATGATCGCGACGGCCTGTTCGCGACTGCGCACCGAGGTACTTTGTTCATAGATGAGGTCGGCGAACTTCCTTTGAGCGTGCAACCAAAACTGCTTCGTGTTTTAGAAGGTGCCGCTGTAAGCCGCATTGGTAGCCGTGTTGCACAGTCGTTCAATGTGCGTGTTGTCCTGGCAACCCATCGCAATTTGCATGAAATGGTTGGCTTAAATCACTTTAGAAATGATCTCTGGCATCGCATCAATGTGTTGACGATTGAATTGCCAGCACTACGCGATAGACGAGTAGACATCCCACTGCTGTTTTCCGCATTCTTGTCGGAGTCGGCAGCCAAGCATAGTTTGAAACGGCCAATCGCTTCAAGTGAGTTGGAGAGTTGGATCGAGAGTTATGACTGGCCAGGAAACGTTCGGCAACTTCGGAATGTTGCAGAAAACTTGGTTGTTATGAGCCATGGCAATGAGTTGCGGGTGGAACATCTACCTTGTTTTCTGCGGGAGCAGACGGAGGTCATTCGCGATCTCGCTACCCCTGTGCTTCGCAATATAGAGCGGAATGCAATTTTGAATGCACTCAAGCAGTATTGTGGAAATCGAACTCTTGCTGCAGCGGCGTTAGGAATCTCCGTACGAACGCTTCAACGAAAATTGAAGCTGTGGGGGCTGAGTTCGATTCACGACGAAAAAGGCGACAACTTGTCGTAGCTGTTCCAAAACGCACAGACAAATCGCCACCCCTTTGTGGTGAGTTTTCCGCTTGAAAGTTAGACTTTCCAGGAAAAACTATGATGGTGTATTTGCGGGCTTTATCGGTACGTCAATTGCTATTACGGGGACTTGCTCGTCAATTAAGACCGAAGCAAGACAATTTCCCTTTTCGATTATTGCTCCATGTCACTTGTGAATCGCTCGATTCATCGCTCTACCGCAATTGGTTTGGCTGCTGCATTATTGGTATGGGGCGGCATGGCAATGCCCATGTTGATTGTTTGGCTTGCGTTTGTTCAACTCGGCGGTTGGCCTCTAAACGACGATCCCTTTTATGCCAAGCCGATTGCTTTCTGGTCGGCTGGGGATGGATTGCATTGGGTACGCCAGGGGGGAGCGTTGACGGCTAGTTCTGTCGCTCACGTTTTTACAGGGCTGTTAGGTGCGATAGGTCATAAGTTTTCATATCGGCCGCTGTTCCTCATTTGTATGGCACAGCAATCACTTGGATCCGCCGCCATTTTTTTTCTTGCTAGATCTCTCAAGCTTTCTTATGGCTTTGCAGTTCTCGCATCTCTAACGTTGGTTCTATTTCCCTTGTATTTTGGGCACGCATTTACGTATATGACAGATGGACCAGCGACCGCTTGGTCGTCTATCGCTTGTGCTTGCCTAGTTTTGGGAATTATAAAAAATGATTGGCGTTGGCTGTGTGTTGGATCGTTGGCAATTGGCTGGGGCTACTGGATTCGTCAGACCAATGGATTACTAGTTCTATCGCCACTCATTGCCCTGAGTTTGCATCGATGGCACAAAGCCTATTCATCGGCACCTGGCTTAAAACAATTCGCTGCGGTGATCGCTGGATCGGGAGTCGCGTTCCTTTTGCTAGAGACAGGGGGGGTGTTGCCATCGAGTTCGGAGCGAATCAGCGACATTGCGCCAAGCCGGGAATCTGGATATGCAAAACAGGTTGTCATTTCAGCATATGGTCTTTTGTTGCTTGTGGGTTGGTATGCGATTCCTTGGTTGCCGCTGCTGATACGCGAAGCCATACGTGCAGAAAAGCATTTGACGTCGGGCCTTCGTAGAATATGCTTGGGGACTACGATCTTCGTTTTGTTGGTTGGGTTTTCACCTCTCGTGTTGACTCAGGGAAGGGCTTGCATCACCAACTCCACAGGCGCTTTCATTCAAAACGGACACTATGGTCCTATCTTTCTGAGTGATATGGATGAACCGAGCCGTTGGGGAGAATTGGACGGAGTTGCGTGGCCTTTGTGGGTTTGGACGTCGCTAAGTATTGTTGCATTGCTGAGTAGCTCAATGTTTTCTTGGTGGGTCGCCTGGACTGGAGTGCAATGTTTCAGTCGCTCCAAGTTCGCTGCGGATTCGCGATTAGCTGCCGCCTTTGGTTTAATGGTCATGACGGGTATGAGCACGGTTGCTATCCTTTTGTTCGTTGAGCCACACATGGATCGCTATTGGTTGTTCCTTTTTCCTGGCTTAGTTATTTGGTGGCTTCTCATTGCAGCGAAGTGCGAATGGAAAATGCCACGATTCGCAGTTGCTTGGGCTGCCTTGTGGATGTTTTTGAACGGTGGGATTTCCGTTGTCTTCACACATGACATGCTTACCTGGAACGACGTGCGCTGGCAATTCGTAAACACGCAATTAGCTGCGGGTGTGCCGGCCGAAAGGATGGATGCTGGGCGTGACGTGAACGCATGGTTGCGATTGGACGAAGATGTGGATTCAATGCCACGCCTCGGTGACACAAGTAAATGGTGGTCTGGAGAGGCTTCCATCGCGCTGGCGGTCGGTCACCGAACTGGTTGGCATGAGACGGATCGGTTGCCGTGGAGTGCTTGGGCAACTGGCCGCATACATCATTTGCTCGTTTTAGAACGCGACGATTCAAAGGATTCATTTAGTCATAGACGGTCTAAAAAAGAAAGTTCACCATGAACCAGATCACGATACCGCTTCGTGGCGGGGTTAAGTTGATATCTCAAATTCCATGGGCATTTGATTATTTGCGTTGGATCCTGGAAGCAGGTTATCGTCGGCATCGCGATCTGTTAACGCGTCATTTCCATCATCCGCCCCTACGAGTACTTGATTGTGGCTGTGGGACAGGTATCTATTCTAGTTGTTTTCCGTCACGTACCTACGTTGGAGTTGACATTTCGCCTAGGTACGTTGACCGAGCGCGAGCATGCTTTCCCCAACACTGCTTTCGAGTGATGGACGCAATGCAATTGGAGTTTCCCGATAACACATTCGACGCGGTCATTGTATCAGGTGTAGTCCACCATCTCGACACTGCAACAACAGAGGTTGTGCTAAAGGAAATCAGTCGTGTCCTGCAACCCAACGGCACGTTCCTGCTCTGGGAGGATGTGCCAACACGCCACTCGCTCAATTTCGTAGGGAGGATCATTCATAGTCTTGATGTAGGAGATTTCATTCGCCCCGAAGTCGAATACGCAAAGCTACTTTCAAAATACTTTTGCATTGAATCCACCGAATCTTTTCGCAGCGGATTCATGGACTACACGGCGTTTCGAGCCAGATCGCCCATCAATAATGAGTTTGACTTTGCAAAGTAACGCATCTGTACCGCAGATTTCAATTGTCATACCCGTCTTCAACTGCCATGGAAGTGTCCGGGAAGTGGTTTCGAGAATCCATGCTGTCTTTGCAAAGCAATCGCTCCAGATTGTTTTGGTCGATGATGGCTCCGTCGACGATAGTTCGCAAGTGTGTCGCGAGTTGGCTGAGAGCGGTTGTGGGAGAATCGTGTTCGTACAACTGTCTCGCAATTTTGGAGAGCATAGCGCCGTGCTGGCGGGCCTTTTGGAAACACTAGCACCCATGGTGGCAGTGCTAGATGACGATGGCCAGAATCCTCCCGAGGAGCTACCGAGTATGTTTGCTGAACTAGAAAGAGAACGACTCGATGTGGTATATGGTCTTTATGTGGAACGCCAGCACCATTGGTTTCGGCGCATAGGCAGTGAATTCAATGATCGCGTTGCGAATATCATGCTAGGCAAACCGCGAGGACTCTATTTGTCCAGTTTCAAAGTCATGAATCGCTTTATCGTCGAGGAAATTATCAAGTACACAGGACCCTACCCTTATATTGACGGACTGATTTGCCGTACGACGAATCGGTTAGGGCAGTTGCCTGTAAAGCATGCATCGCGATTGGCTGGTAAATCCAATTACACGCTTATTCGATTGACTCGACTTTGGTTCAATATGTTTCTTGGGTTCTCGATCGTTCCTTTGCGATTGACTAGTTTTTTGGGACTTGTCATTGCCTCGCTCAGTTGCGTCTGGTTGATCGCCATATTAATCGACAAGCTTTGGATTACGCCGGGCGTAACTGCTGGTATTCCAACAGTGCTCGCATGCATTGTTCTATTCTCGGGCGTGCAATTAATGGTCCTCGGGATGATTGGCGAGTATTTGGGGCGAGTGTTCTTGGCTAACAACGGTCAACCTCAATTTGTCGTCCGGCAGGTCGTTCGTGGAGACAGCAAGATATGAATAACTTTTATCATGGACGGCGTGTGTTGATCACCGGCGGTCTCGGGTTTATTGGAAGCAATCTGGCAATCGAGCTACAACAGCGAGGAGCGCGACTAACGCTGTTGGACTCCATGATTCCCGCCTACGGGGCTTGCCTCGAAAATATCGAACCGATTCGCAATGCCGTAACTGTCAATTTTTCCGATGTCCGCGATCACCATAGCTTAGCCTACTTAGTACGCCATCAAGAAGTCATCTTTAGTCTCGCCGGTCAAGTCAGTCATATCGACAGCATGAACGAGCCATTAGTGGATCTCGACATTAATTGCCGCAGCCAACTTTCGCTCTTGGAATGTTGTCGACGCGAGAATCCAGGCGTTCGGCTGGTGTTGGCTAGTACTCGCCAGATTTATGGCAAACCTCAGTTTTTGCCGGTAACCGAGGAGCATCCGATTGCTCCAACGGATATCAATGGCATCAATAAATGGGCGGCAGAAATGTATTTCACACTCTACGCCCAAGTGCATGGTATGTCGACTATAAGTTTGCGACTAACCAACACCTACGGTCCGCGTATGGATTTGCGAAATTCCAAGAAAGGATTTGTGGGTGTCTTTATTCAACAGGCACTCAGCGGACAATCGATTCGGATTTTTGGCACTGGAACGCAACGTCGCGATTTCAATTATGTATCCGATGTAGTTCAAGCATTAGCATTGGTAGGTGAAAGCCAATCGTTTTGTGGCCAAAGCTTTAATCTCGGTCATGATGAGCATTTTACACTAAGAGGATTTGTTGAACTTCTTTCGGAGCAATGTCCCGTGGATTTCGAAATCATCCCGTTTCCGGACGAACTGCGTGCGATCGATATTGGTGATTACTTTGCCGATTATTCTCGCTTTCGTGCCGTCACTGGCTGGAGACCGCGTGTCGGCTTAAGCGAGGGACTGCAACGAACGATACTATATTACCGGCATTACCGACAATCGATCGAGACTGTCGCATGATTAACGATTCTCAAGCGGAGCAGTTTGGCGTGGCGAAGAAGCGAGTGCCACAGACCGAGCGCATCGTCCCGGCCTTTGACTATCTAGAGGGATTCCAATTGCAGCGAAGCAAGATATTGGAAGTCATTGCTCATGTACTTGATTCAGGAACATTGATTCTAGGTCCGGAAGTTACCGCTTTCGAAAATGAGTTCGCTCATTATGTCGATAGCAAGCACGCAATCGGCGTCTCGTCTGGTACAGATGCGCTTATTATTGCCTTACGAGTTCTTGATATCGGCCCTGGCCACGAAGTCATCACTGTTGCCAATGGTCCTGTTCCTACAGTCGCGGCCATACGCGCCGTCGGCGCTACGCCTTGCTTTATCGATATAGATTCAAACAGCTTTCAAATGGATCCACGACTGGTTTCCCAAGCGATCACCTCCGCGACCCGCTGTGTCCTTCCGATACACTTGTATGGCAACCCGGCTCCTGTTTTCCGTATTGCAGAAATTTGTCGCGAACATAGTTTGGCACTTGTCGAGGACTGCGCACAGGCACACGGGACAATCGTTGGCGATCGTCATGCGGGAACAATCGGGAAAATCGGTTGTTTTTCATTTTATCCCACAAAAAACCTAGGTGGATTTGGCGATGGAGGAATGTGTGTAACGGATGATCCGATTTTGGCGGTACGGATGCGAGAGCAACGCAGCTACGGTTTCCGAAACGATCGAGTAGCGCATGTGGAGGGTCTGAATTGCCGATTAGATGAGTTACAAGCTGCGTGTTTGCGAGTGCGCCTGCAATATTTGCCCGCATCGCTTGCAAGACGTCGGCACATTGCATTCTACTATCATGAACAACTGGCATGCCTAAATTTGCACCTACCATCGATTCCTAGTTATGGCAAGCCCTCATGGCATCAGTTTGTGGTGCGCGTCGCGTATCGCGATGCTTGGATTCAATGGCTGGCTAAGCAACAGATTATCGTCGGTGTTCATTACGACCAGCCAGTACACCTGATGCCCGCGTACCTGCCGCTTGCTCGCGTGCCGGATGCCCTTCTTGTTACCGAACAAGTTTGTAAAGAAGTGATATCGCTGCCGATATTTCCTGAATTACAACGAGACGAGATGGCTCGCGTTTGCCAAGCTCTAAAGTCAGGTGTCGAAGCAGGTTTAACCTGAGTTACGCAAGATGATGGACCCAGAACAGTATGACATCATGGCGTTGGCAGAAGATCGGCATTGGTGGTATCAGGGATTGCGTGACGCAATCGGCTGCTGTCTGCAACAGCAGACAATGCAATTGCCACCATACCCAAACGTCCTGGACGTTGGCTGTGGCACGGGCGGCAATTTACGATATCTCAATACGCTATTGCAGCCAAGCTATTTGGCTGGCTTTGATTTGTCGGAGCTGGCCCTGACACATGCTCGCCGCAAATGCCCGAATGCCGAAGTCTATCAAAGCGATATATGTCAACCTGAATTGCGCAGCGACACGTTCGATCTAATCGTCAGCACCGATGTACTATATATGACAGGTATCAAGGATACGCTACCGGGATTAATCAAGTTGACACGAGCTCTAAAGCCAGGTGGATTGTTCCTCTCGAACTTGCCTGCCTACAATTGGCTGACTAGTGAGCA
>JAYVBW010000773.1:0-8206 GCA_043750255.1 Pirellula sp. | reverse complement strand
CGCACGGCTCGATTCGCAAACTCCAACCATAGAAAGTGCTGATGTTGCGATGTGCTTACTAGCCATTCAATATCGCGTGGTTTCCGAAAGTCCGATCCTAGTCGCTGCAAATCGAGAGGAGTTTTTCGATAGAAGAAGTACGGCCCCCGCTATTCAATCGGGTAAGCCGCGAATCCTATGCCCCACCGATCAACGCAATGGTGGAACATGGCTAGGAGTAAATCAGCACGGCATATTTGTAGGTATCTGCAATCGCCGAACCATGGAGCCTCTTGGGAGTAATCGTTCTCGAGGACTGTTGTGCAAAGAAGCCCTAAAGGCAACTTGTTCGCACACCGCTCTCGAACGGATCTTGGAGGAATTTGACAAACACCAATTTGAAGCCTGCAACCTTGTGGTTGTGGACCGAGATGCTGGGTTTGCGATTCACCACGAAACGGAAAACGAAATCATCGAGATGCAGGCTGGGCTGAATATTATCGGAGGTCGAAACTTAAACGACCCTCGAGATGAACGTGTCCAACTAGCAAATCGGTTGCTTACTCTGCAAACGCTGGACTCACCTGTGAAGTTCTTAGCGGTTGCTAGCAAAGTGTTTGCTCGATCACCGTCACTGACTGGACGTGCCAATATGGTTTTACGTGGTGCAGACTACGGTACCGTATCAAGTACGTTGATCGCCTTAGGGGCAAAACCCCGCGATGCGATTTACCAGTATGCGGACGGTCCAGCAGACGAGGCGAGATACGAAGACTACTCGCCTTTGCTAAGAGATATACTTAGCCGAGGTTTGCGCGAGGCGCGTACGAAAGTTTCGATGGCAGATTAGCTCATCGGTTAGTTACCAACGAAAACAAAAGCCCTGCCTTGGAGAACAAGACAGGGCTTTTTTATTTCTTGCGAGGTAGGATTTTGTGAGCCAGCGGCGCTAGCCAAATGGCTGTTCATACCGGCAGTGAATCGGCAACCGCGTCGGAAAATCACGGCGGAGCGAGCCGTGCCACACTAACCCAGTTCCGGAAACGACTCGCGCCCAGCGATGCGACTGATAAGCGTCTTGGACCTAAGAACAAAGTCCGATTTGTAGTTCGCCACCTGCTGCTCGGTGATTTCAAGCAACTCGGCCGTATCCTTGTTGCCCATCCCAGCGACGAATAGCAGTTCAATGCACTTCAATTTGGGCCAGTCCGACTTGGACTGCCATTTGCCAATTTGGTCTTGGAGCGCTTCGACCAAAGCCAACTCTTCCGTATCGCGGCGTTCGACCGATTGTGCGAGACTGCTTACTGCACGGGTTGCTCCTGGGACTCTCTGAGCGCCGTCGCTTGAGTCGTCACCGGTGTAAAACGCCAACGTATGGCGTCGACCCTCGCGACGCAAATGATCGGTTAGCTTGTAAGCCGCAATCGAAAACAAATAACTTTCAAGGGGCCTCTGACAATCGAAATTGGGCAAACTATTGAGGAATCCAATAAAGGTCTCTTGAACGATATCTTCTGCGTGCGACCGGTCGATCAACCGCGACCCAACGAAGGCCAAGAGACGACCCTCGAACCGGTCGATTAGCTGCTGCCAAGCATCTGAATCCCCAGTCCGAATGCTTTCGACTAGCAATCGCTCAGGGGAATTCAAATTAGATAGTTCTTCGCTCATCCCTTGAGTTTAGCTTTTTCACGGCGTGCCAACACCCCAACTGCGCCGGACAAAAGTGTGATAACAACTACGCTAATGCCCCCCAAGACCCCTACTTTTTTCGTTCTTTGTTCCCGCACGCTTTGTGCCTCCCATTTACGAACTTTCGCAAGCTGTTCCGATGAAATATGTAGTCCGATCCATAGCTGATGGTACATGCCTGACGGGCGGTCTTGAATATTGTCAAATTCTTGCCCTTTCTTCACCCAATACTTTTCAACGTATTCCTGAGTTAGTTCAGCCAATTGGTCTGCCGCTGCGAACTTCAACACATGTTTATCCAAATACGCTTGAACGTCTGACATCATCGTTGCTTTTAAATCCTCTCGACACTGATCCAGGTCGGACAAAAAAGTGCTGCTGATTGCAAGGCTATGCTCATCACCTAGCACTAAGCCATTCTTGACCCATTCGGGAGTACTGCCGTTGAGCACGGGCAATGGAGCTGTTTCGCCCATCGAGTCGCCCACGACCGAATCAAAGGAATCGTTGCTGTCGATTTCTGCTCTTGTGATTGTGGTTGCATGCGGAGGAACGGGTGCGGCGGATGGATTATCGAGTGACGTTGCAAGTGGTAGTGTTGGTTTTGGCACTAGGTTCGTCGCTTCCGAATACTGCGTTTTCATTTTGGCGATCTCTACTTGCATTCGCTCCGCTATCGCAGCCAAGTCTTCAAGTCTACTGTCGGTCAAGCCAACCCAGTCTTCGAATTTTTTGATAATACCCGGCGACGTTATGTTACTTGGCTTTTCCCCGTCTTTGCTTTCAAGTTCAGCGAGTACTTCTGGATTTCCCGATGCCTCCTCAGTCTGTGCAAGTGCTATTGATGTCGACCCCAGGATGGCTGCTAGTTGCAGAAAAAAAAGCGTGAAGGTTGTACGCATGATGTTGCTAAGATCCGAAAAGGTTATAAGGCATTGTGGAACGGGCGGCGTTCCGCTCACGCACTAGATATCCACGTCAGCCTGGGGACAGGCTGACCTACGTGATTACGCAATTTGTGTTTTCTCTTTGTAGTCGATCCAGGGAGACGCCATCTGCAATGAGAAAGAGGTTACTCCAGCAAGGATAAAACACCATGGTGCAGGGAAGTAGAATAGCCCTTGTACCAAGGCGGCCATCGCTACGCTCCAAGCAATCGCCCAAACACTGAAGCGACTTTTGCGGAGGATGTCCGACTGTCGCCACCATCGGACGATCCACATCAGCGCTCCGAAGAAAGCGATATGGCCAGCCAGTAACGGCATGGAATTTTGATCGTAAAATCCTTGCCAGCTCTTGTTCCACAGTGTTTTTCCATCGTTGATAACCACAAAGTTTTGATGGGTTGTAATCTCAGTCCAAGGGACCATTAGGAACTCGCTAAGTGAAAAACTTGCAATGCCAAGCATGACTCCAGCCGTGAGCTGAACGAACCGAAAAACGATTGAATCCTCCGCTTTCGATTCCCACCGCCGTGCCAAGAAGAGCATGGTCCAGGTCATCATCAACGACATGATTCCAGTCCAAGCGATGCCGCTGACCAAGGATGCCGCATTGCCCTCGTTCCTGGCAATTGTCAACATGCCGCCGCTCCCAGCGATGACCGCCATGACGATTCCGGAAAAAGCCCAACTTCGAGTGGTCTCGTGACTGCGCGTCCAAAAGCCTTGTTGCTTCAGATTCTTGCGTGTTTCCGCCTGCCAAGTTCGAAGTGCAACTTTGTATGGGATGGACGCTGGCTTAGGAGGCCTTGCTTGAACATTCTGGTAGTTCGCTGTAGGTTGCGTTGCGGCAAGTGAGGAACGTGTCGGCTGCCCATTTCGAGCATATTGCGGCTGGCCTCCCGCTCCAAGCGTCGGATACGGTTTGTTTGCTCCGCCGATTAAATACCAAATGACATAGTAACAAACATAGCTACCCAGCAACACAAACATCAAAGGCGCGATCCATCCCGAGTTCATTACCAGTAAAAGGATCGAAAGGACGATTGCAACTCCTCGGGCACCTGGAGGCAGGTTTCGATAAAATGCCTGTGCCTCTCCGACGGCCTGATACACTGCCCGAGCGACGGGTTCACGATACAAGTTTTCAGCCAAGGTTGCACGGCCTCGCGAATTGCGATATCGCCACGGATCTGCATAGGCTGGCCGTTGAACGCCTGCAACCGTTGCATCGAAACTTCCGATGGGTCTAACTATGGGTATCTCGGTGGCAGCTCCCATGACACGAACCGGTTGCAAGACCGGTGGCACATGGACTTCATTTGCGATGGTGTGCTTGACCGCAAGGCCGCTTGCGTCCAGCCCCCATCCGAGAGCGCTTAGCATTTCCCTGCAATCGCGAAATCGTGAAGTTGGGTTTTTTGCGAGCGACTTTTGGATGACATAAGCAAAGGGTTGCGGGACCTGGGACAGATCAGGGTCAGCCGTCAAATGCTTGAGGATAATTTCTTGACTGCTTTCACCGTCAAAGGGAACGTTGCCGGTCAAAAGTTCATAAAGGATGATGCCAAGCGAGTAGATGTCTATCTCCTTGCCGTATTCTCCTTTTCCGATTTCGGGAGCCATGTAATGGAATGTTCCAACGCTTTCCGTTTGTCCACCACGCCGCGATGCGCTAATATATTTGGAAAGGCCATAGTCACCAATTTTGATTAGACCTCCGTCGGTAAAGACATTGGCAGGCTTCAAATCCCGGTGCACAATTCCTTGATCGTGCAAATAGGCAACCCCAGCGGCCAACTGAGCGAACCATTGCATCGTTTCGTTGGGGGGCATTCCTTGAGGCGCTTTGTCCATCAAGTCTCGGAGCGAATCACCATCGATAAACTCCATCACGATCCAACCCTGCTCGATCTTGTCGAACTTGATGTCGTAGATGGCAACTAGATTGGGATGGCGTAGGTTGAGACAATGTCGGACGCCGCGCACTTCGACTTCAAGATTTTTTTGAATCCGTTTGAGCGCAACTTCCTTTCCTGAATCACTCTCGGCAAAGTAGACTTCGCCGAAACCGCCAGAGCCGACACCACGCTTGATTTTATAACCATCGAGAGGAGTGTCGCCGCTGCCGTATTGGAATTTCATCGAAACACCGATGGGTTCTGATCTACTGTTTTTTTTGGACTGGTTGCCAGGGGACGTGCCCTCGGCGGAATCAATGGCTAATATTTTTCGTGGTGGGCGCCGAAGCATTGCAAACATTATGTTCTCTCCGTCACCTTTTCTGCAAATGCAGTGTTTTTTCGCGTGCAATTCAATTAGGACATTTAAGTTTACTCTGGGATGAATTTCGTTTCTGCCCAGAAAAGCTTGGGAGCATTATTCGAGCGTCATTGAAATTTCGTCGCCACGTATCCTCTGGCCCTGAACCAAAGGAAAGGGGGCGCTGACTGCTTTGCCGTCGATCTGGATATTGGCTTGCTCGTTCACTCTGCACATCCACTGTGCTCCATTGCGGAACAATACAAGCTTGGTCGTCCACTCGGGACAAATCACATGCGAATTCGATTCGGGCCCCAACACACAGGATTCACCCATCAGCAACGCGGCTGAGAGGAGCGGTTGCCAGCGTGTATGACCAATCAATTCTAACCGCGCAGAACCGCTCAATTGTGTAGGTTTGATGTACCGTAACTCAATGCGAGACCCAAGGGAAATCACATAACCATCACAAAGCAAAACCGCTCGATCAATCTCCGCACCGTTGACCTGAACGAGTTGCAGCGGCTGAACCAGATGGTCCTCGCCGTGCCGCCGAATGACGGCAGCTCGCCGACTAAGATCTCCGCGAATCGCTAAATCCACTTGGTTGCCTGGAAACGCTTGGCCGATCGTGACCTCGTTCTGATCGCAAATCGCGTAGCTTCCAACGCCATCGATCCATAGGATTTTCGGTTGAGCCATGGCGATCGTCTTCGCGGAGGTGGAAATGGGTCTTTCGAGATGGCTCATCATAGTATCATCCTCTCGTTTTGACCGTTAGGATAGGCTTCCAGAGTGTCATCCACACCCCAACCGGAGGCTATCGCCTTCCGGCTGATCTTTAGATTTCTGTGTGAATTATCCCAGTCAGCCACTTGTTCCCCTTCAGCAGGCGGAGCCGCTGACCCCTATGCTGCTCGTCAGCGGGCGGAGCCGCTGACCCACGTTACAAGTTTTCGACTAATGACTTTACTTCAGCCGTGTTGCGATTGAAGTAAAGCGAAATCTGGTCGACTAGGTCTGAGGGTGTATCGTCGTCCGAAACCGGAATGCCGACGGTGGTATCGCAGGTGTCCACCATTCTTTCCTCGACGTCGATTCGGGTGCCAATATCAGCCACTGTCTGACGGACGGTGCTCACACGGCTGTCGTTGACCGAGAATTTATTACTCGTCTTAGCCACTTCGACCATCGTCAGTCGAGCTTGAAGATTCTCGACTTCAACTTCGAGTTGTCGTTTGGCTGCAAGCATCTCATCCAGTTTGCGTCGAGCGCCTTCCAGATTCTTTTCTCTAGCGGACAGAATCTTTTCAACCTTCTCCGCGGTTGCTTCTTGCGTTTGATAGCTTTTGAACCGACTGGCTAAGTCCTTTTTGACTTGTTCCATATCAAATGACTTGCCACCATAGCTAACAAATTTAGCACCGCTTTGGACATCGTCCTTGAGTTTCAAAATGGCTTGTTTTGATTTTGCTAGCGTCGCATTCTTGGATTGCACTTCGCGTTGGAGCCGGGCCACTTCGACTTCTTCGCGAGCGATGACCTTGAGGTTTCCTGCAATTTCGGGCTTTAAGTCGCTGATCATTTCTCGTGCGCGGCTGATTTCGACATCGAGCGGAATCTGATCCTTGATCGTATCTCGCAAGCTGTGATAGCCGGTCTTAATGTAGCTGACGCCCGATCTGCCAACAAAAATGGCGCCAAAACCAACAACAATTGCAGAAGCCAACAAAACTTTCTTTAGCATGGTATTTCCCCCAAAAGCTGATGAAACAGAGACGGGCAACCCCCCGTTCTGCCGCTCCCATTCATCACGCCGCTTTCAAGGCTGAATCGCCCTTTGCAAGTCAGCAAACCTTTGAAAACCGACCGGATATGAGGGGCACGGACAAAGAGTCATTCGGGGGCGGTCACAGAATCTTGGAAGTTTTTCCTCTTTTCGGGAAACGCCACTCCTTTTTTCAAAAATCCTTCGAAAGCTGATTCTGTAAGGGACTTTAAATGATTCGAGGTACTCAACGGCAGTTCACAATGCAAACAGCTTGCAAACCACCGATGAAGCAATCTTGACTCCAAGTTCCAATTTTCTTAATTCCCATCAGCTTGGAGCCAATGCCGAACTCGCTTTGTTGCCATAATGTCATTCCGAAAAACGCAAAACACTCAAACAATCGATCGCCGGTTTCGCCTCCGGTTTCTCTGCTGCGCGATCGTTTGCCTGTTCGGAACAGGTTGTCGGCAACGTGCATATACTGAGCTCTACGTTGAGAACATGGCCAGCGAAATTCGAATGCTCGAGGACCGAATTTTTGAATTTGACGCGGCATATCTCGAAAAAGACGCTGGATATGAATCTGCGGTACAAGAGCTCGATCGACTGAGGAAGAAGACCGCAGAGCTTCAACGCCAACTTTCAATACTAGAGCTTCGCAACACCTCTTCTCCCAGCTTGGAAAACCCACCGCTAAGACTCCGGGGACAGCCTCGTGTTCCGACCGAAACGGTTCCCGATGAATCGTTGAGCGTACCCTCCGTTTTGATTCCAGACTCGATTAAGTTGGAGACGATCGAAAATCCGCCGGTCGTCTCTCGAACACCTGTCGCTCCGCCGACACTCAACAACAAAAGTGGGACACCGGACGCTGGCGAGTTGTTACCACCGGCCCTGCCCAACGGCCCCGACAAACCGAAGAAACTGCCGGATGGTCCCCAAGCATCCAATAGCAATCGCTTCCCTAAGAGCAATTTGAACTTGCCAGCGGTCGACAGTTTGACCGAGCAAGTTAGCATGCCCGAATCGATGGTCAGATCCGCACAACAACCCAAGCTGATGGTGGCTCCATCGCAACCTTCGAACCTGCAACCTACCGATTCCTCACAGCCAAACAGCGCACCATCGCTCCTTCGAAGAGCCTTCCCAAAAATCAAGGACGACAATACCCAAGGGGCGATCCAACGCGGAATGATTCGATTGCCGGAGGGATCGAAGGTGCAATTTGCGTCAGCCGTCGAGCCAGTTGCGAACAGCAAGCCGATTGAAGTCGTTGACAATAAAATTGTCGAAATCGCTTTCCACCCGACGATGTGCCGAGGGCATAATTTCGACGATCGCGCCGGTGACGATGGTCTCTACTTGGTGGTGATTCCGATCAATGCAACTGGACAGGTCTTAAACCAAACGGGCACACTTACAGTCATTGTCGAGGATGCTGCAGAATCTAAAGACAATGGTCGCATTGCTTCCTGGGAGTTTACCCCGGAGCAACTTGCAGAGACGCTGGAACCGATTGGGGCCGCTCAGGGTTTTCATCTCAGCTTGCCCTGGCAAG
>JAYVBW010000772.1:0-2181 GCA_043750255.1 Pirellula sp. | reverse complement strand
TCACGATTTAGACAATAAAAAAAGGGCGTCTCGCAAAAGCGTGACGCCCTTTTTCGTTCGTTAAGCCACCGGCAGATAGATTTCGGCTACGGTCTCAATTCGGTCCTTTAATAAGGGCTCGAGGCACCTGTGTCAGGATCGCCAACCATATGGAAGTGGTTATGGTCGATGTAGATGACTTCAACAGTCTCTTTGTCTTCAAGTGTATATGGAACAGGCCAACCGTTAATGGTGCGTTCCTCGAAGTAGACTGTGCATTTGTAGTGTGCATGGTGCAACTGGGCAAATCCGATGAGCGGAATGAACCGTGGATCATCGATGTAGTCCGCCATTTTTTCCTTGACGATGCGAACTCGGTTGCGCTGCTTTTCATATAACAATGGAAAGCCGCCACGAACAGGCCGAGCCTTTTCGAGAGCATGAATGACTTCGTCGTCACTTGGCGGATCGATTGCCGCAACGGGGCCTCCCGCAGTCAACGGACCCATGATCGGCACACGGGCGTATCGCTCGTGAACGTGGAATTGGATTTCCTCGTTGTCTTGCAAATAAGGGCTAATCGGAATGGGAATACCCAGTGAGACGTTGGCCAGATTGACACAGCCAGTCTGCGCGCCAACCGTAGCTAGTAAAAATAAACAGGTAATTCGTTGGAAACGCTTGCAGGACATCGATATAAACCCTTCTCGTGTCGGAGACGATGACTCGTCGAACAATTGAGTTTTCGGCTGAGGGGGTGTTAAGACTTGCGGGTTTTTCCGTCTACAACGAAAATTCCTTTAGAATAGTTTGCCTGCATTCTTAAGCCCTTTGGCTGGCTTGCCAGAATCCTCCGCCTCCAATAACTTCTATGGGTAGTAATAAGCCTGCAATTCCCACGCTCTCACACGAACAACGAAGCAAAAACGAATGCCCCAACTTTCGCACATGGTCTATTTCACGCTGCATGATGATTCGGCTCCCAAGATTTCAGATTTGGTCAATGCATGCAAAACGTATCTCGACGATCATCCAGGCGTTGTTTACTTCTCTGTAGGCACGTTGAACCAAGAGCTAACAAGACCCGTCAACGATCGCGGCTATCACGTTACGCTCAATGTCGTGTTCGATCGTCGAGATTCTCACGATCTATATCAGGTTGCACCCAGGCATCTTGAATTCATTGCGGAGCAGAAGCCCAACTGGAAACAGGTCCGCATTTTTGATTCCGACCTTGCTTAGTAGTACCGAAGTATGCCAACCGTCCTAGACCGAATAGTAGCAAACAAGCGAGAAGAGATTGCGTTCGCGAAAGCGCGCCGTGATCTGCAGTCGTTGATCGAAGGGGCTAGGTATGGTCCTGAAGTTCGAGATTTCTTGCATGCCTTGCAGGGCCATGACTACGTCCGCTTGATCGCCGAAGTGAAACGGGCGAGCCCTTCCAAAGGAATGATTCGCCCTCAATTCGATCCGACCGATATCGCGTTGGCATACGAGTCCGGTGGAGCTGCTGCGATCAGTGTTTTGACCGATGAGCCCTTCTTTCAAGGACGGTTGGATTATTTGACATCGATCCGAAACGCCGTGACAATTCCAGTATTGCGCAAAGACTTTATTTTGGACGAGTACCAAGTTTACGAGGCCAGAGTTGCGGGCGCTGACGCGGTCTTGTTGATAGCCGAGTGTCTCGAAGGGGACGAATTGCAACGCCTCTATGATTTGGTACAGGGGTTAGGAATGACTGCATTAATCGAGTTGTACCATCCCATTCATTTAGAGAGAGTACTTGCGACCGGAACCAAGCTAGTCGGGGTAAACAATCGCGACTTGCATACTTTTGCGGTTGAGTTGGATCACGTGATTCAGTTGCGGAAACAAATTCCATCCGACGTGACGGTTGTTGCGGAAAGCGGTATTTTTACGGCCGCAGATGTCGAAAAAATCCATCTCGCCAACATTCAGGCCATGCTAGTTGGCGAGTCATTGATGCGACAATCGGATATACGCCAAGCGACAATCAATTTGCTCAGCCCGACACTCTAGGCCGAAGGCCATTGTGAAACAGTTGCCCCAACTGTTTCCGCCCTGCGTCACCGACCCCTGTACCTTGCATTTTCTCTTCGGTCATTCGCTCAAGCTGACACTGGCTACTTAGCAAGTACCTCGAGAACAACATTTCCGTAAACATCGCCGACTGATCCA
>JAYVBW010000771.1:0-2015 GCA_043750255.1 Pirellula sp. | reverse complement strand
ACCACCCTTCGTCGCCAATGCGTTCATCCAAATGCCAGCCAGCATACTGGCGAGAGAGAGTCTCGCGGTTCATGCCTACTTGCGCAATTCGGCGTCCCGCTTGGAATCCGCTGTGACAGCCCCCTTGTTCATAAATGTCCTGACGCACAACAGGAACCGCACCCATTTGCTTGGCCACCCAACGCGTCGTTTCTAACGAACGAAGGAATGGGCTACAGTACACCACCGTTGGAGCAAGCTTTGCCATCGCCATTGCCAGTTTTTTTGATTGGGCGACACCGAGTTCCGTTATGTCGGGATCCGGAACGCGAAATTGATCCTCGAGGGCATTGTTCTCCGACTGGGCATGTCGGATGAGTAGCAAACAAGGCATGTGATGCATAGGCTTTTCGTGTCGTAATCGATGGATTTGTCGCGTAGAATAAGGAATGGACTTGGGCGTAATGTACGTTCCCATTCAATTTTCGTCAAAAGTGGCATATCAATTCGCTTAAGCCGAACCGAAAACACATTGAAATGAACGAGTCAGTCAACCTGTCCAACCTCCCCGAATTGCTCCGTCGGCACATGTCGAAGTTGGACAACACCAAGGCTCCTTGTGATTCGCATCGCGAGCTGGCACCCCAGTACGCATATGGACGTCATCGTGGCCCGGCTCCCAAATACTCGCACCCTGCAGCCGTTGTTATCTGCCTAATACCGATATCTAATTCCGAGTGGTCAATTCCTCTAACTCTTCGCCCGACACAAATGGCGGATCATGGTGGCCAAGTTTCCTTGCCTGGCGGTCGATCCGATGCTGGTGAAACGGTTTGGATGACCGCATGCCGCGAGTTTGGCGAAGAACTCGGGTGTACAACAGAGACCTTGCAGCCTGTCGGCGAACTGACGCCCTTGTACGTTTACGCGAGCCGTCATCTCGTTAAGCCTATTGTCGCCGTAAGCTCTCTTCGCCCTTCGTTCAGACCTAATCCGGATGAAGTTGCGGAATTGATCTTCCTGCCTCTCCGTGACTTGCTGTCGGGCGACGCGATCAGCATCGGCACCCTGAAACGCGGCACGGTGAAATTCGATGCACCTGGCATTCACGTGGATGGCCATTTCGTTTGGGGAGCGACGGCTATGGTACTCGGCGAGCTTCGCAATGTAATTCGTGAAGTATTGGCAGAACAAATTCAGGTGCCCAAGTTCATGTAGCCATCTTCCTGTTTTCGCGTAGAATCTCAGGTGACCTGTTTATGATTCCTGGACGGTCTTCGTCGCGGCAACGCAAAGAAGTCTCACTGCATTTAGTCTCAAGGTGTAAAAATGATACGTGTCGGCATTATAGGCGCTACTGGTTACACAGCTATCGAGGCGATCGAGTGGCTCATCGGGCATCCTCAAGCACAAATCCTTGCAGCCACCAGCCGACAAGCGGATGGAAGCATGATTTCCGATATGCATCCAAGCCTTGTGCGCCGGCTCAAACTGCCAGTTGAGGACCTGACGCCAATTCAAGTCGCAGAGCGATGCGATGTCGCTTTTTCGTGTCTGCCGCATGGAGCGTCGGCACATCATGTGATGCAGTTACTGGACGCTGGTTGCCGAGTCATCGACTTGTCGGCTGACTACCGGTTGAGTACACCTGCGCTTTATGAAAAATGGTACGGTGAACAACATCCAGACGCAGGCCGTTTAGGAATGACCCCGTACGGGTTGCCTGAGCTTTTTGCCAATGAGTTAAAGGATTGCAAATTGGTCGCCAACCCAGGATGCTATCCCACATCAGCGATTTTGCCCCTGTCGCCGCTCCTCAAAGAAGGACTCATTTCACCATTGGATATTATTGTGGATAGCAAGTCCGGAGTCAGTGGTGCTGGACGAACACCAAAACTCGCAAATTTGTACTGTGAAACGAACGAGAGCATCTCGGCTTATTCGGTTGGAAATCATCGCCATCAGCCTGAGATTGTCGACATTGTCAAGCGATTCAGTGGTGTCGAACCGCAAATCGTCTTCACTCCCCATTTGAC
>JAYVBW010000770.1:0-2062 GCA_043750255.1 Pirellula sp. | reverse complement strand
GCCTCGTTGGGCGAGCAATGTAGCAGTCGCTGAACCGGACGGCCCACCACCAATCACAATTACGTCACAAGCGTTAGTCGATTGAATCATCATGCATTGATTCACAAAAGTAGTGTTATTTGGCTATCGCCCTGGAACTGATTTGACAAACTATGATAGTCGTCTGAACAACTGTTGTCCAGACAGTAAAAGCCAGGAAATCGACCGATCTCCTAAAAAGAAAACTCCAGAAAATGTTCTAGCGCCTGGCGATTTGAGTGGAACGCGAGTCTATCCAAAACCGCTGGCGTTACATCGGTCCACATCCAAGCCGACACTTCTGAATCATCATGAACAATTTCCTGATCAACTATAATGATTGTGGAAAAAAAAATGTCGAGAACGGGCAGCACGATCCCGTGATACGTGTACGAATTGGGTGCCGTCATTAAGTAAGTCATTTTCCCTACCGCAATGCCAAGTTCTTCTTGGATCTCGCGTCTCAGAGCGACTTCTGCACTTTCGTTCGGATCGACAAAACCACCGGGCATGCCTAATTTTCCTAAGCCTGGCTCTCTCGCTCGCTCGATCAATAGTACTTGGCCCTCTAGGTTTGTGATCACACCACCCACTGCCGTGACCGGGCCAAAGAAACTTGTATGGCCGCAGGACTCGCATCGAAAAGGACGCGTGGGAGTCAGTTTTTCTCGTTTTGCGCCGCAAACCGGACAGAACCGATAGGCCTGGGAGATTTCCATCATGGCGTTACAGTTGGCTTGTGCGGTTTACCGTTGACTTGCGCGGATTGCGTTTTTGCGTGCTGCTTCGAACTCGTCGCCAGGTTTCCAGGATTGCATCTCGTCCGAATTGGCAGCCATCCATCCAACGTGAAACAGCAATTGAATATCGTTAACGGCCCCTGCCAGATTCCAGCTTGGATCGTATTCGTCAGAACGTTGGTGATAGTGTTTCTCTGTCCAGGCGTCCATTTGTTCCTTGCCCCATCCGTCGGGCTTGCCAATGACGACGTGGCCAGAATGCAAATAAACTCCGGGTACTCCTACTTTTGCGAGCGAAAACTGGTCAGACCGATAGTAGAATCCCTTGCTTGGTTCACGGTCTGGAACGACGACACGATTTTGATGCTTGGAAACCGTATCCACCAACTGATCTAGTGAGCTTTTGCCGAATCCAATCACATTGATATCCTTTGTCGGACCAAGAAAATTGATGCCATCAATGTTGACAACCGCAGACTGCTTTCCATTTGGAATCGGAGGATGTTCCGCAAAGTATTTCGAGCCGAGAAGTCCCTGTTCCTCGGCTCCGACTGCAGCGAACAAGATTGATCTTTTCGGGCGAACGCCACTTTCCGTGATCGCTTGTGCCACGGCCAAAAGCGCCGCGATTCCAGAAGCATTGTCGATGGCGCCATTGTAAATACTGTCTCCCCTAACGTCCCTATCCATGGCCATTCCGATATGGTCATGATGTGCCATGAACAAAACAAACTCGCTCGACAACTTAGCATCGCTTCCCGGCAAAACGGCAAGAACGTTCGCAGTTGCCTTCTCGCGAATTTCACAATCGATTGTTGTACTTAAAGTAACACCGAGAGGCACTGGTTGAAAATCGCTTGACTCAGCCTTCTCTCTCAAAGCTTCCAGTTCGAATCCTGCATGTGCAACTAGCTTTGCAGTCGCTTCGTTCGTCATCCAAGCCTTCATGTCCATGCGAGGTGCAGAGCTGTCCTCCAGTTCAAACTGCTCGCCAGTCCAGGATGTTTCAATAACGGAAAAGGGATATCCGGCTGATGGAGTGGTGTGAATAATAATCGCTCCAGCAGCACCTTGCCGTGCAGCGCTTTCGTACTTGTAATCCCATCGACCGTAGTACAAGCGTCTTGCTCCAGCGAATAAGTTTGGATCCGATTCTGGATCGTTGTTCATCATGAGCAAGATTTTACCTTTGAGATCCTTTCCTTTGAAATCATCCCATTGGTACTCAGGTGCTTGAATTCCGTAACCAACGAATACAATTTCGGCATTAACCACATCCATTTTGGATTTTGGTCGGCCTGCGA
>JAYVBW010000769.1:0-4759 GCA_043750255.1 Pirellula sp. | reverse complement strand
TGCCGATCATATCGAAATCTGGCAGGCAGGACGCAAGCTTTTCGAGATGCCACGCTTGATTGGAAAAGATCAGGTTTGGTTCGATTATCGACACGTCATCGACAGTCTCGTTCGCAAGCCAGGCGGCTTCGCAAATTATCGCTACCGAGAACACATGTACCCGACGATGTGGTTTCGCAAAGCCTTCGATACGGCGGTGGCACAGCACGGCGAACACTCTGGCATCAAGTGCTACTTGAAGCTGCTGTATCTGGCCAAGCATCACGGCCAAGACTGTGTTGAAATAGAACTTCGGCAAGCACTGGAATCCGCCGCGACCATCGATCCCAAATCGATCGAATCCAAGATTGATAAAACCAGCCCGGCATCGCTGGTCGAAGACCCTCACGTCGAGCAGCCGGAGCTTGACACTTATGATGATTTGCTTGAGCACAAGGAGGTGCTGGATGAACACGACGACGAACTCTCAGATAATAGAGCAACCGAACTTGCCACTGAACCTAGAGGAACTGGATGGCCGTTTGAAACGACTGAGATTGCCGACGATGCGATCGTTGGCGATCAACCTTGCCGATCGAGCGGCGCAGGAGCATTGGAGCCATCTGCGGTTTTTGAACGAGCTGACGATTGCCGAAACGGATCGGCGCACCGAGAATCGCATTTCGAAGCATTTGAAGAAATCGGATCTAGAACGCAACAAGACATGGTCACTGATCAAGTGGTCTCGCTTCCCGATGGTGGTGCAACATCGCATGCAACAGCTCCAGAGCGGCGAGTTTGTGAAGCGGGCAGAGAACTTATTGATGTTCGGCAGACCGGGTTCGGGGAAAACGTTGCTACTCAATGCGTTGGGCGAACAATTGATTCGGCAGGGCCATACGGTACTTTTCGCTCCGTGTGCGCAACTCGTTCAACATCTGTTGCTTGCCAAACGGGACCTTCGTCTACCGAATTTTCTATCGAAACTTGGTCGATTCTCGACGTTGATCATCGACGACATCGGCTATGTACAACAGAGTCGAGAAGAGATGGAAGTCTTGTTCACGTTGATTGCAGATCGTTACGAACGGACGAGTATCCTGATCAGCAGCAACCTACCATTTTCAAAATGGGATCGGATTTTCAAGGACCCGATGACGACAGCGGCAGCGATCGATCGGCTAGTTCATCACAGCACGATCATCGAGCTCAACGTGGGAAGTTGCCGCCTCGAAGAAGCTCAAGCCAAACAGAAGGCCCAAGCAGCCTTGGAATCACAAACACAACCAGCGACCGAGCCAAAATCCTCCCAAAACCAGTAGGGAAATTCAGTTGTCGCTAAAGTGGAAATCTCGTTGTCGCCGAACACTCAAGAGTGAGTGTATTGGCGGACCATCACATTTTCCATAGGAGCTTTTGCGTGAAATTTCAAGTCACTTTGAGAAATTTGTTTACGCTTACTTTGTCCGTCGTATTCGCAGTCTTGGATGTTCAACTTTGGTTTCGATTCAAACATTTGGTGCACGACAATTCCGCTGGAATTGAAGCACAGGAGAAATTGCGGCTCGAAAACAAACTAGGATATCTAAGCGCGCGGAGTTCTTCTGCTTCTTACTATGTCGGGGTACCCGCTTTCGAGCCCATGACCTTCGTGACACGAATATACATCGCAAAAGACCATCGAGTAAAATCGCTTATTTTGTCCACAATTCCGAAAGGAGCAAATATGTTGCAGTGGAATCAGTGGGAGAAGTCAGTCGTATTTCCTATTGACTGGATTGGATATCATACAGTTACCGTTCAGGTCAATAAGCAAATAGATGGCAAATGGAACACAACAATTCAGAACGGAGACACGAAGTGGGAAATCCCTCTTGATCGGGAGTTTACCGATTTTCTTGAGCCAGGGGACTACTGGAGTAGAAACGTTTGGAAACAGGATTTTCTGGGGGTAAACTCGCGCCTTTCTCCCTCTGCTATAAAACTACTTGCGATCGATGCAGCCCCGGTCAGTGAGTTGCACAAATCATTTAATCCGACAAATGGATTGCATGTATGGGTCGAATGAAATGGAAAATTGATCTTCAACGCTGGTCATTCGACAACCCCAGCTGGTACATTTCCACGTTCCTAACCTCTACGGTCGGTATCTTTATTCTATTAAGTGTCTGGGTGTTCCGCCTCGACGTAGAACACAAGCGTATCCAAAAGGAAATTGCTAGAATGACTGCGGAAGAGGTGGTGTTTGATCGACGAACAGCAAACGAAGGTATGCCTCCGTTTCTCTCATGGGAACGCAAGTCGAAACCTTAGTTTGGAGGAACTTTCGTTGAAGGAATCGCAAGGGGACACATCATTTTTTTGGAGGGTAGTTGATTTTCACTTTCCGTTCTGATTCAATTTCGGAATCAAGTGCTGTTTTTGTTCATTCATTCACGGAGGTTTTTGCCATGGCTCGGCGTTGGCTCATGCTTTGCCCCGTCCGCCGGAAAGACGATCACTCCCCCGAAGAACCCAATGAATTCGAACTTAACTCGATTCGCAATGATCCAGACAATCTAGACGGCATTCGAAGTCGGTTGAGCGATGTCGCTTGGTGGATGCGTCTGCTCTGCCAAAACATTGGTACACGTGCCAATAGGGAAGACTTAGAGGTCGGTGCATTTTTTCAAGGTCGATATCGTGCTGTGCGGATTTTGGACGAGGAAACGTTGCTCGCTTGTGCTGCCTATGTGGATTTGAACCCGATCCGTGCAGCAATGGCAGAAACTCTCGAGTCAAGCGAATACACTTCGGTGCAACGTAGGATTCACGCCTTGCAGGGGACAAACGTCGACTCTTTCATGGCCCCTTTGACGATCGACGAGAAGAACGATTCCATTGGGGCTTGTGCGAATCATACTCGAGAACGTTGCAGCAAAAAAGGATTTCATCGATGCCCATAGCTGACTATTTGGAGCTCTTAGACGCCAGCGCCAGACAAGTCCGTGCGGACAAGACAGGCTACACAACCGCAGATGTCGCCCCGATCTTTGAACGCTTGAACTTGGATCCGGACTATTGGAAGTTGCAGATCAAAGACTTTGGCCGCTTGTTCTCCAACGTAGCCGCAAAACCGAGTCGGGCAACAGCCATTCTCGTTGGAGCGTAGTTAATCGTGCCAATCGTAGTGAAGCAGAACCAAGGATTTCAATTGCTCAACGCTTACAGGATCGGCTAGACTGAAGCAAACGATGACGCAAGGTTTTTCAGCCTACTCGAGTCCGTTCTAGGGCCTGCTTTGAAATCCTGAGCAGGATCAACAACGACGAACCAACGATGACGCAAGTCGATACTTATCGGTGTTCAGTCTGTAAACATCAAATAGATTTTGCGCAGGACCATCTACCTAGA
This sequence comes from Pirellula sp., assembly GCA_043750255.1. Taxonomy (GTDB): domain Bacteria; phylum Planctomycetota; class Planctomycetia; order Pirellulales; family Pirellulaceae; genus JBKCUI01. Next base: position 1,387 of record JAYVBW010000769.1, on the reverse strand, counting down.
GCCGTCACTCTGCCGCTCCCCCCTCTGCAGTGACAATTTTGGCGAGCACAAACCGACGGTCGCAAACACTCTATTCTCCGGTTTATAGCGTAACTCCAAAATCGCCACGATTATCGCGCCATATGCTGTGAATATGATTCGCTATGTTGCCAGCGGCGTCAGGCTGTGTATTGACGAACTCGATCAAGAACGATGGACCTTGAACTCGATATGCATGACCAACACCCGCCTGCAACGCACCTTCCCACGAAAAATGAACCGCGTCCCAACCACCCGCATTTTGAATGGCTTGACGTCGATCGTCTGCGACTTCGTCCGGTACTGCATTGATGTATTCGTTGACTAGGTCCTTTATCAGCGTCTGCTGTGGAAGTGAAAGCTTCGAATAGGGAATTCCAACAGGGGACTCTTTGGGTGGCTGTTGGACTCCTAGCGTTCTATTTTCTCGTGGCGCTTTATCCGCAATGACAGCGACGCTGCGTTGTTGTTCGGATAACGACTGAACAAGTTCAAACGCTAATGTCTCCTCCAGTCGCAACATACGGGTCCCAACCGCGATTCCCGATTTGTTTTCTGTCCGTACGACGGCTGGATTCGCCGCAAACGCTTGCGGTGTCGAAGAAACAACGCGATCGCCATCCATCAAGAAGTTTAGCGATAGATGATGCCCCTCGATGCTCAGCCCCCATTTTTTGCCGGCTTGAGGAGCTCCGAAAACAGTAAAGTAATATCTCGTTGGATCTCGCAAGGGACTGTTAGTCTTGCCCGCTTCAAATTCCTTTAAAAGATTCTCCATATTCATGATTTGGGTCGATTTGCGATAACCGATTTCGCTCAAGACACTTCGGAGCAAAGCCGTTGCCGCTTGACGCTGGCTATCGGTCATCTCATTAAGCTGCAAACCCTTACGTTTGTCCTTCGGGATGATTTGCCAGTCTTGCCGTTCCGGGCTCTCGACGGGCATAATCGCTTTACTTTTTTGCGAATCATTCAACGATGCAACCAATGCAGCCGCTGCAGTTGCAGCCTTTTCGGTTACTCCGCCGACTTTGTAAAAGCTATGACCAAATTGATATACGCACAAAACACCCGCGCACGCAAACGCGAATACGATTCGTTTTACACTCATGTTCAAGCTCTTATGTTGGAGTAATCTCGTTAGGATTTAGGAGGGTAGGTGGCATTCTAGAATTCTTGTACGATGGGCCAATCGATCTGCTCGTTTTGGCCTTAAAATACTTTCGCTGCAGCTCAGTATATCAAGAACACAAGCAACGGAAAACGGGGGCTAATGTTTCCCGTGTCCGTTTGCACGCGGATCGTTTGGCAGATGCTGTTGATCTCGATGAAAATGTAGTTTTGGCATTGCCTCAAGCAGTGCCGTCAA
>JAYVBW010000768.1:0-3522 GCA_043750255.1 Pirellula sp. | reverse complement strand
CCGTTAAGTTACCTACCGAAATAACCGGAACGGTGGATTTGCCGATTTTCTTCCAACCTCTGTCATAGGCGAGATTCCGTCCCCAGACGATGGCCGAATACGGTTGGCTTACGCACCATAATACTGCGCGCAGCACGATGGAACTGAGTGAATTGGATCGGCCTGACAATAGTTCTTCAACGCTTTTCATTCACGGATTTAAATCTTTAGGAGAGGTCTCAACATCCTGCTACCACTCAAAAAGTTTGTGCGCAGCACTATCCGCGAAAAGAGTCATTTTTCTCCTGACGCTAGGCCGCATTATCATATACGATCGCGACGCTATGCACATCTACCGTACGTTTTGGACAAGACGTAGACCAGTGAATCTGGCTATAGGTCTCCTATTTTTGCTTTCAAGATCTCCACGGCTTTTTCTAGTTGAGGATCGTCTTTGAGCGTTGGGTCCAAATGGTCATTCCCTGCCTGGCTACCCTCATTTACATCCGAAGAATCGATCGCCGATCGAGGTTGACCAAGTCCGTTCTCCGTCGGATTAGCTCGTTTGCGAAATCTTTCTATCGACTTTAGAAATGCTTCCTCATTCAACTTGACTAGGCATCCTTTATCTGGGGAAACGCCCCATTCGTCTTCTGGTTTCGCGCTGAGTCTGCGATGAATCAGCCTACCGCTGGGAGGATAGTAATAAGCGGTGGTTAATCGCATCGCTGCCATACCAGCGTCCAAGGGAATCACGTTTTGAACGCTTCCCTTACCAAATGATCTGTCCCCGACAATCGTAGCTCGGCAGCGATCTTGCAAGCAGCCAGCTACCACTTCGCTTGCACTAGCTGAGTGTTCGTTTATCAGAATAGCTATGGGTACGCTATTGGCGATTTCCGTTCCTGACTGGGCGATGAATCGTTGATCGATGCGGTCGTCGCGACCTCGCGTGCTAACAATCTCGCCATCGTCCAAAAACATATCGCAAATGTCCTTTGCAACGATAAGCAGTCCGCCGGTATTGTCTCTCAAATCCAAGATTAGGCCTTTGCAATTTTTCCGAACTGTTGCAAGAGCAGCCTTCAACTCCTCGGTCGTTTTTTCGCCAAAGAGCTCTAGCCGCACGTATGCGATACTTGGATCCTCCTCCATCGCAAAATCCCACGATCCATTCATAAGACGACGATCGCCCAGCACGGACTCCACTTCGATTTTTGCACGAATGATTTTGATCACAAGCGGTTCAGGCTCATTGACTCGCTCAATCGTCAGCGTTACGGCGGTTCCTTCTTTGCCGCGAAGCTTTTTTGAAACTGCCTCAACTCCCGATTTGGCAGCTTCGTCACCGTCAATCTTTAGGATTACATCGCCCGGCTTGACTCCTGCCCGAAATGCCGGAGAATCAAAAAGCGTTGCAATAATTGTTAGCCGTTCACGCCTTGGCCGCCCATCTAAGCTGATACCAAGGCCGCCAAACTCTTGTTCGAAAACGGCGTGAAACTGCTTTAGAGACTCAACAGGAATGTAACTCGAGTAAGGGTCCAACGAGTCAATCATCCCCTTCATCGCCGCTTGATAGAGTTTATCCTTGTCAGGTTTTTCAACATACTCTCGATCAATGATCTCCATTGCCAACGCGAGATCGCCAAGATTTCGAAGTCGTTGTGCGTTTCCAAAACAAAACAGACAACCGATCAAAACGATCAGCAGAATTTTCAGGTTTTTAGTTGTCAAAACAATTCGCCTACATAGTGGTTATTCACACTAGTTTGCAATGGAAGCTCTGCGATAGTCAAGAACCCACCGGACGAGGTTGACATCCCCCTCGATACCAATCTTCTCAAGAATTCGCTGACGGTGCCTTGAAACTGCCTGAAAACTCGTACCAAATTCGGCTGCAATGGCCTTCATCGAATTGCCTTTAACCAGCAGTTCGAGAACCTCGTTTTCCTTGTTGGTAAGCTTTTTCAGTTTAAGTTTCGCAGCTTGATTTGCGAGTTCCAAATCATGTGCTTTCTGACTGACGACCAAGCATTCCTTGACGCGTGTTATGAGCGATTCTGTTGGGACAGGTTTTTCTAGATAATCCAGTACACCTGATTTAAGCGCATGAACGCAGGAAGCAACCTCACCAAACGCAGTAATGATGATGGTCGGGATGGACCAACCCATGTCACGTGTTTTTTGATACAGGTCCAGGCCGGACATACCCGGCATGTTCAGGTCGGTAACAATACAACCAACCGGCTGCTCTGTACGTCCTTCGAGAAATTTTTCGGCAGAATCAAATGTCGAGCAGTTGATTCCATGGACATTGAAAAGGCACTCAATCGAATTTCGTGAGCCTTCGTCATCATCAATGACAAATACCGTGGAAGTGGACATGTGCAAGCGTCTCCTGATCGCGACGAGTCATGTCGCAGGATCGATAGTGGCCGAGGGTTTGGAAAAGGGTCGAAACCAGTTTAAAAAAGAAAAGAAACCAGTCTGAAAAAGTTGGGCGAGACTCTTTCAATTGAATAGTACTACGCGTTCGAACTATTCCAAGCCCTAAACACTCCTCTTTTCATGCAAAATCTCCCTTGAACAACAAATTGTTAAACAAAAGTGTCTCGGTGGTCCCATGAAACATCACCATTAGGGCTTCTGCTCCTGCAAGCGGATTCGTCGATACTCCATCTGCCCTCGATCTCCCTCCAAACCGATGGGTCCGGTCGGTGGAACGCTCAAGGCCGATTCTAAGATTTCGCCATTGCACGTGCAGTGTGCAACGCCGCCATTCACTTTGACGACTAGCTCATTCCAGTCTTGCGGGCGATAATTTTTGAGTTCTTTGTAAGGTCCAGCCAGCGGATAGTCGCGGCATTGAAGCTGAGGTTTGCGAATGAAGACACCGCTGTCCGCGTTCGGTGTCGCTCGAAACTCAAGCTTCAAAACGAAATTCGTCGGGAACTCTTTCGTTGTCCAGAGCTGCTGAATCCTACTTCCCTCAGATGGAGTTGTCACAACCAGCCGACCGTGGATCGCAACATACCGCCCGTCAGGGGACATTGTCTTTCCGTCAAGCGGAATTGAATCGCTCTCTGGCGTTTTGCCGCGAAATCCCCAGCCTGTCAGGTCCTTGCCATTGAAAAGGCTCGTAAAACCTGGCTCCAGCTCGAATTTGTCATCCTCGATTTCCATGAAGCCGAGCGTCGCCAGCAAAGGGCGTAACGAAGCGGCCCATTTATCGTAACCGGCATTGTTTAAATGCAGCAAGTCTGGAAATTCCTCTGCTTTGGCATCGCCCGCTTCGTTGGCGTACAGTTTGAAGGTGTCCAGCACAATGATTTGCGAATCCCCTTTGACAGATTGCGTGATCAACTTATTGGTTGCCTGAATCTTGGCGGTAGGCCGAGACTTGGATTCGGAACTTGGGAAAATCAGGCAAAGCACGATTGGCATTTTGCTGTTATGCGCTTTCAGTTGCTTCAAAATCAAAGACACATTGCTGGAGATGGTTTCCGGCTCTGCCATTTCCTCTAGATCGTTTGTCCCCAT
>JAYVBW010000767.1:0-2855 GCA_043750255.1 Pirellula sp. | reverse complement strand
AAGATAATCAAGCCAACCCGGGAACGGCGGTCACGCGCGATCGATTTCCCCGATGTCGCGTTCAGTCAGGACCAACTGCTGGCTTCTTTCAATCGTTAGTCAAGTCCGTCGCTGTATCCACCTCCGTCGGATTGGACAAATAGCGATGAACGACTCTTGGCTTCGCTTCAGAACAGGAGCGATTAGCTAACGACCAATGCATCGGTGCCGTTACTTGAATGAAGACGCCATTTCCACAGTTACGGACCGGTTTCGTAGGATGTCCATGCAGAACAAGCACGAGGTCAAGTGAATACGGCAACGCAATCCGAAATTAAGCTGTAGCAATTCGGAAAAGACGCCGAGACGCCGCCGATAGCAAAAAGCACGCTTGCCTTTGGTCGCTTAGCCTTCTACAACTTGCGAGCATTCTACAGACGCCGCATGGCCGTACAGACTTTTAATTACTTTTGACGCGATTTCTATATCCTGAATGCCTCTATGTGTGTTTCTCGCATCGTTACGCCGTCGTGGACGAAGCAAGGTGGATCGTCATATTTGAGCAGTCGAATGCCACTCAACTTAGAGTCCGCTATAAGGCGGACGATGTCATCTTTCGCTGGAACAAATCGAATGGGCGTGCCACTGCCCGTCAACTTGGGTGCACAGTGAACCTGATCGCCCGAGAGAATACGAACGAGCAAACGCCCGTTTTGCTTAAGAATTCTTGTTGCTTCTGAGAGCAAGTTTTTTTGTTCCTCCTCAGTGAGTGGCACATTGAATGAACCACGCAAACGAACTTCATCCTGAGACTGATCACATACGTTGATTCGCGTCGGTATTGGTGTCCCCAAGATGTGTTCCCAAACTAGGTTCGCCTGCAACCCATGTATACATTCGCCGTTGACTGAAATTGATCCGGAGCGTACTGGCGCAGTTGGCGTCATTGGTCTCTGCGCCGGGATGGACGAACATAGTCTGTGGTTTGAGTTCGGCTCGGCTACCGAGAGCCGTTGATTCGTTCCCTTCGCCGAGTATTCGTTCTGACGCACCGATGGTATTGCTGGTACCATCTTTGATGTCAGTCAACTTCACTTTAGACTGCGCATAAAAAACTCCGTCCGCATCCCATGGTGAACCTAGCCAACCAGTACGACCACGCGACGTACCAGTGCCGAGGCAAAAGGCATAGTTAGTCGGCGACAATTCGCCAACGATCGCGTAGGCATTGCTACACACGGACTCAGCTTTATCGCTTGGGCAAATAAATGTCGGAACTCGAGTTTGAACAGCAACGGGCGCTTGGATTCCGTATGGCGGTGTCAACTGATACATAGTCTTCGAAAGATCTATGGAGTTGTAAACTGCTGTTTGCTCAAGATACGGAGTAAGCAAGGCGAGTGTACCCCATAGATCAAAATAACCTGGAGCACCTCCAATCTGCTGTCCACGATATGCTGCTGGTAAGACTCGCAATGCCGATTCATGATTGTGAGCTGCAAGCCCAAGTTGCCGAATGTTGTTTGAGCACTGCATTCGTCGAGCAGCCTCTCTTGCCGCTTGGACGGCAGGAAGTAGAAGTCCCACTAAGATGCCAATGATGGCGATCACCACCAGTAGTTCGACCAACGTAAATGCGTTTCGATTCAAACTACGAAGCTTAATGAAATTACTTTTCATCGCAAAATACCTATGAAGAACATCATCTCGACAATCAAACGATCGTTAGAATGTTCTGGCGTCGAACCCTGCTGTCAAGTAGGACCTCCCTGGAAGCAACCCTTTTCGAAACATTCTCAGTTTTCAACTAAGAGTTGGCCAGCAAAACACAGGACATCAGGAGTTCGAGCCTTTTTCGGTAGATTGACGGTAGCAACCCTCTTCGAACTTTTTTGAGTGCCAGTTAACTCAATTAGAAAATCTGATCATCGCTGTGAGAACTCTTAAAGACCGTTCAGTTAACAAGGAATTCGTCTTGCTGTGATGTAAGCGGCTACGATAAGTCTGAGCGACATTCGATGTGAAGAGCGACTCGGCGAGCTGCTAAAGAGCTACAGTCGGGTCGCGGCCTAACTCTTTCAACGACGTTTCTCGAACCATTGCAAACCATTGATGCGCTGAACGTCCGCGCCGACCGAGCTATCACCTTGCCATTTGTTGCTAAACCGTCTGATCAAATGCCTGTTGTCTCGTACCCGTCTATAACCTGCGTCGAAAATTCAGATTAAGAAATCGACGGTCTCACTCGAACTTATTTTTAGCACAGGGCGGGGGGGCAAGCGCCGCCTGCACCGGCCTCGTGCTGAGTGTGTCCGAAAAGCCAAGTTCGTCGCGAGCATGGGCGGCTAGCGCGTCATGAGCCGTGAGTTGTTCGGCGACCTGTTTCGCGAGCGCAGGTTCGAGGCCACGCTTGACATAGATCGCCACACGCCCTCATTTCGCCTCATCCACCATTCGCGTGGTTTGTTCCTCAACTTCCCTGGCGATTTGCGCCAATGCTGCATCCTCGGATAACGCCGACAGCATTTCCACCGGCTTGATCAGGCCGATCTTCGTTTTGCCTTTGTCCGTAAACACCGAGATACGACACGGTAGCGCCATGTTTAGGCGCATATCGGTTGACAGAACCTTCGCAGCCTGTCCCGGATTGCAGACCTCGAAAATCTTGCACTGCTCATCAAATGAAATCCCCTTATTGCGAAGGGTGGTTCCTAAGTCATGGACATGCAGCACCCCGTAACCGTGCCGCTTAACCGCCGATTCAAGGTCAAGCGATGCTTGTTCAAATGATTTGCCGGTTTCAACTATGTAGTACATGAGTCACCTCCATCTTTGTAGTTCGATTTACGCGCGTCCCTTCAACATGCCTTTCCAGT
>JAYVBW010000766.1:0-3532 GCA_043750255.1 Pirellula sp. | reverse complement strand
TTCGCAGACTTCCACGCCTTTCGTCGCCTCTCAATACCAAGACATCCCCCGTGCGCCCTTAGTAACTTGACCATCGGAATCTCACACTCGAACCCAATCTCATTGCCCGCAAACTTGCATTCGCAAACACTGCATCGAGATCTCATCTGACTTCCGTATTCGCCTATATCTTATTGCGCTCGTTCGAAAACAGTTTTGATCCCTTGCCAATTTATTCAGGAAAAAACTCCGAAGAGCCCAACCTAAACAAACCAGCGGATGAACACAGAACCGGTTTCAAACTTAATTGCATTGCCCATCCACTCCCAAAACCAAATTAACGGTCATGAGCTGATGAACTTTAAGATGCCATCTACCAATCCAACCATTTTGTCAAAGATCAATTTCCCTTGGCCGTTCCATTCGCCTCAGCGAATGTCCCGGTCGCGGGAGCGAGAATCATCCAGATTTCGGACTAGGCCGCAAGGCCTTTTCCAAAGTTAATTCTGGAATGATTTTCGAGTGGAGGTGAAGGGACTTGAACCCATGACATCTTGCTTGCAAAGCAAGCGCTCTCCCAACTGAGCTACACCCCCGAATTCGCGATTGCTCAACAAATCAAGCAACTGCTTATCAATAAAAGCTACCACACTCAGCCTTTTTGGAAAGTCGAAATTTTCCGCTTTCCTTAAACAGCCTCTTGCTGGGTAGCCCTAATGCGCGAGCCTGGACTCGAACCAGGGACCTCGTCGTTATCAGCGACGCGCTCTAACCAACTGAGCTACACGCGCAAAATCCACGAATAGTCCATTTGGACGATCCGAAAATTGGAGCGGAAATCCTAACGCAAGGTTTGGCACTGTCAACGCTTATTCTTCACAAGCCTAATCGTTTTCAGTCGGAGCGGTCGGTGAGTATCGGTCGTCTTTCGCCTCAACTTGATCCGAATCCGTGCTGTTTTCATTCCCCTTAGCCAGCTTATTCCATTTCACGACTCAGCCAAGGGCTTTTTCTTTTCGGTAATTACTTTGGATTGCGGTGCCATCTCGGCATTCATCTCGATGTAGTTCTTCCACTCTTCGGGTACATTGTCCTCGTGGAAAATGGCTTCTACGGGGCATTCCGCGACGCAGGCTTCGCAGTCAATGCATTCTTCAGGGTGAATATAAAGCATCTTTTCGCCCTCGTAAAAGCACTCAACGGGGCAGACCACGACACAATCGGTATATCGGCAACCTACGCAAGGTTGGGTAACAATGTGGGCCATGGCTGAAAAACCTTTCTACTGATGGCTGAATTTTGAAGGAAAACGTAAATCGAAGCAACTTTCGAGGATACGCTCGGGAAACTGCGGTGGAACGAATATTTTTCTTAAAGCACCCAAACTTCCTCAACGGCATGTTAGGCATCCTAGTTTGGAGTGTCAAGCAACCCGAATCTGCTTGCTGTCGGCTGTCCTTGTACCTAATATTGAGAGATTCCAGAAAGACGTTCCAGCGACTCACTTTCAATACGGTGGGTCCCCTGCGGTTCCTAAACTCCGATGCAATTCACCCAGCAAGCGATAAAACGTGGCTCTTTCTAATCTTGATCGTGAATTACTGCGAGATTGCTTGGCTAAGGCTCCCGACGCATGGGAGAATTTTACCGACCGCTTTCTCGGTCTGGTCATTCACATCATCAGCCACACCGCGATCGCAAAAAATGTTAATTTATCGCAAGAGCTCCGTGACGATCTCGTCGCCGACGTTTTTCTTTCATGGATCGATAGAGACTCCGCCATTTTGAGACGCTTTCGCGGACAGAGCTCGTTGGCCACCTACTTGGCAGTCGTTTCACGCCGTGTCGTCCTGCGTCGCATATCGCAACTGCGATTGCCACAATCCCACCAATCGATCGAGGGACTCCAGCTCGATCCAGTCGCTCGCGAAACAAATAGCTACACCCGAGACGAAATCCAAGACCTGGAATCCTCGATAGAAAAGCTTTCTCAAAACGAAGCACAAGCAGTGCGTATGTTTCATCTCGAAGGCAAATCTTATTCTGAGATCGGTTCGCACATCGGAATGTCGGAAAATAGCGTCGGCCCATTCCTGTCCCGGGCACGCGAAAAAATCCGTCGAACGGTCTAAAAGCGAATTGGCAAAGTGACCATCGTCGATTTGGAACTCGCTGGCTCTGAAGTCCTGAGTGTTTACACTGTCACAAAGTGGACTTGTTCGATTGGACAGGCTACATTGGATGTGAACCTTCTTGAATCGAACTTGTTTTCTGGATCTCCCTCAACGGCTAGGTGAGTTGTGCATGTGGCAAATGCCTTTTCTACTTTCGAACATCGCTATTCAATGCGGCGGCGGCGCTTTCTAAGCAACTTAGGAATGGGCTTCGGGCTAGCAGCGTTGCAAGCACTTGAATCATCCTGCTTGTGGGCGAAAGCACCGAAAAAGCATGTGCGTTCGATCGATCCATTAAACCCATTTGCTGCGAGGAGGCCGGACATTTCCCCGCGTGCCAAATCGGTCATCTTTCTTTTCATGGTCGGTGGGCCATCGCAAATTGATACGTTTGATTACAAACCGATCTTGCAAGGACTTGATGGCAAACCAGTCCCTGAGTCGATTCGCAAGGCAATCGAAGCAACCCGGCATGCGAATGTCTTCCATGGTTGCAAAGCAGAGCTCATGGCCAGCCCATACTTATTCGCCCAGCATGGCCAATCGGGGGCTTGGGTCAGTCAATTGTTTCCACACATGGCCAAACATGTTGATGACATAGCCTTGATCTACTCGATGCAATCGGATTCTAACAATCATGCGCCTGCAAGTTATCAAATGCACACCGGTGATGTACGAGGTGGAAAAGCTAGTTTAGGATCGTGGGTTACTTACGGTTTAGGAACGGAAAACACCGATTTACCTGGCTATGTCGTTCTTTTTGACGCAGGGCCATTGGGCGGTTCGGCAAACTACAACAACGGATTTTTGCCTCCCGCATTTCAACCGACACGGTTGCGAGATAGCGGTTTACCCGTCTTGGACTTGCTTCCTCCGAAAGAGTTTGCCCGAGGGCAACGCCAGTCCATCGATTTGATGCAGCAACTAAATCAAATGCACCGCATGGAGCATCCAGGATTCTCGGAATTGGATGCACGCATTGCAAATTATGAGCTTGCGTATCGCATGCAGTCTGCCGCGTTGAACGTCGGGAATTTCGAAGACGAACCCAAACACATCCACAAACTGTACGGGCTTGATGAATTAGAACCACGGACCCAGAGCTTTGGTCGCAAATGTTTGCTAGCCCGCCGTTTGGTTGAACGTGGAGTTCGCTTTATCCAAATATACGACATGCCCGACAAGGATGGCTGGGACGCGCATTCAAAGCTGACCGACAATCATAATCCGAGAGCGCGATGGACTGACCAAAGCGTTGCAGGTTTATTAACCGATCTCAAGCAACGAGGGCTTTTGAATTCAACGTTGGTCGTTTGGGCTAGTGAGTTCGGGCGCACACCGATGATGCAAGGTGATTTGGGCCGACAGCATAACGCTGC
>JAYVBW010000765.1:0-4391 GCA_043750255.1 Pirellula sp. | reverse complement strand
TTGGCGGCACCTATCGGTCGGTGGCAATTCGGGTTTCTTTCTTTGGACACCAGAAGAAGTGCTTATCGATTTACCGCCAAATAGACTACCCGGCGCAGGGATCGAGGTCCAAGTACTCGACCATGGTTACACGCAGCAATATGAAAAATCTTCTGGCAAAAAAGCCACTTGGTTTTCAACAAACGGCGATATTTTTCCAGTCGGAAAGTCCAAGTTAAAACCGTTCCCACCGTTGTCCCCCGACGGATCGAGAAGCTTTCCTAAATCGAACCATAGCCTGGCTTCACCTGCTTGGAATCACTACTACGTTAGGGCAATCAATGGCGAAGTCCGACTTTGGGTCAATGGCCATGAAGTTTCTGGCGGCAGTGACGCTACTCCATCGGAGGGATTCCTTTGCCTTGAATCCGAAGGGGCCCCGGTTGAATTCAAGGATATCAAAATTCGCGTTTTGCCTTGAATACTGGCAATTCTTGCCAATCCTTTCCAAGATAACATGGATGGGATCGAAAGGGTCCTCAAAGCTGAAAGTTCGGACGCAACTCGCAAGGCGTAGCGTTTTTAACAGCAGCGATAGCTGCGAAAGCGAATAGCTGCGGGTGACAACCCGCAGATCATGCACTCCAATTGCAAGGTGTATTTTTTCAAGTGCGAGCCCTAGAACTCTTTGCTGGTATCGGGGGATTCGCGGCAGCATTTCCAGATCTTGAAATTATTGAAGCCATTGATATCGATCAAAGCGCACGCAAAGTTTACTCCGCGAATTTCAGACACAACTACTCAGTCAAAGAAATCGCCAGCCTGCCCTTAGAATGGTTCTCACGTCACCGTGCCGACGTCTGGTGGATGAGCCCACCCTGCACACCGTTTACCCAACGCGGCGCGCGGCGCGATCTGGATGACCCACGCTCCAATGCAATTCGGCATTTGATTCATGCTGTTGCCTCAATCCGCCCTCCGCTGGTTTGTATCGAGAATGTTATCGGTTTTGAAGCCTCTCAAGCGTTCCAACACTTGCAAGACCGATGGAAGAAGGTCGGCTATCATCTTCATACGTGTACGCTTTGCCCATCAGCCCTCGGATGGCCAAATCGCAGACCCCGAGTCTATTGCATTGCCTCATTGGAAAGCCGCTTCGAATTACCACCGCCGATTTTGGAGCCAAGAACCCTAAATCAGTTCATTGACGAAAGCATTAGACCCGAAACGCACCCAACACTTTGGCTCGATAGAAATATCGTCGATCGTTATTTCGATGCGATGGATCGGATTTCAATGGCAAATGAATCGGGTGTGACCGCTTGCTTTGCGTCCTCATATGGAAAAGCAATCGTGCGATCGGGCTCGTATTTAGAAACACCATGGGGATACCGGCGATTTTCTCCTCGCGAAGTAGCTCGATTGCTCGGCTTCCACGATGATTTTCATTTGCCGGATACTATATCCATTCCAAGGCAGTGGCATTTGCTTGGTAACTCACTTTCCCTACCAGCCATCCGGCATGTTTTAGAGTGGTCGATTTCAGGCCCGGGGCTAGCGCCAACCGGTTCACGAAATCGTAAAGTCAGTGGCATTGGGATAGCGCCTTCCGGCTAATCATCAGATTTGCCAGTGATAAGTCCGCCTTAGTGGACTCGCATCTCTTGAGGCATTAGTGCCCAAACGGCTGGTTTGCCCGAGGTACTCTGCCAGGCAGATCGAAGTAAAATGCGAGTGGTATCCAAGCGGAAACCTCGGTGAGCAAAAATGCCAAGCAGTTTTTGTTCGAGCGATTGCAAAACACCCGCTGGATCCATTGCGATATCGCTGCCATTCGATTCGTCGAGAACGCGGAACAGATCGAATCCTGATGGGACCTCTGGCCTGTGAATCAATTTGTATTTTTCAGTGTTGGCTTTCTTTGCCACCACGGCGATGCAATCATCGACTCCACCGATTTCGTCAACCAAACCATGTTGCTTGGCTTGGGCACCAGACCACACGCGACCACCTGCTAACGTTTTTAACTTTTCGATTGGAATGTTGCGCGATTTGCTGGCCAATTTCAGGAAACGGTCGTATACCTCGTCGATAAAACGCTGCATGTTATGGATTTCTGCATCCGACCAAGCACGATCGATTGCATTGGAGCCCGCAGACTCGTCAAGCGTTACGGATTCAACGTGTACGCCGACTCGTCGAAGCAATGAGCCGAGACTAAGTTTAAGTGAAAAAACCCCGATAGATCCCGTAATCGTTCCTTGTTCTGCATAAATGGGTTGCCCGATACAGCTCACCCAATAACCACCCGAAGCTGCCATTTCACCCATCGAAACCACCACCGGCTTCTTGCGAGCCAGTTCGTCTAGGGCTTGTCGAATGGCTTCGCTCGCGGTGGCACTTCCGCCTGGCGAATTGACACGGACGACTACTCCTTTAACCCGATCGTCCTGTATCAACTCTTCAATCGACTTGACCATCGGCCCCGATACGATGGAGCCTGGCGAGGTTTCTTTGCCATCGACGATTGCTCCACTCAAATGCAAGATAACGATTGAATCGTCTTTTAGTTTAGCGTTCTCCTTGGGGCCTGCCATCGCCTTGCTCATAATTTCAAAGATCGACATTTCGCGTTTCGGCTTGGCTTTCGGTTTGGTCCATTCGATTTCAGAGCCAATTGATTCTTGGATGGTACTCTTCATGGAACCATAAGGTGCCAGTCGGGTGACGAGGCCAGCAGCCAGGGCGTCAGCTGGAAGAAGCATTCGTTTCTTTTGCAGTTCGCGAACAGCGGCAGTTGTTAGGCCACGACCTTTTGCGATCCGGGACACTTGCGCGGCATTGATCGATTCGAGCATCTCAAGATAATGGCTCTTGAGATGTTCGCTCATGACCGGATTGGTGTACGGCTCAACTGCACCCTTGAAATCGCCCGCTCGGACAACGGATGCTTTAACACCGACGAGATCCATTGCATCGCGATAAAACATCGTTTCCAGTGCAGCCGAGGGCATATCGACTCCACCAAAGTCGGCCATAATGATTTCATCACAACACGCTGCGATGGCCAATTGCACGTTGCCAGCGTCCTCAAGCCAAGCAATCGTCTTTTTCCCCTTGGCCTTAAGAGCTGCCATTCGTCGAGTCAGTTCGTCCAATTGCGCTGAGTTAAATCCAATTTCAGAATCGGAAAGATCAAAGAGGATATGCGTTAAGTTCTCTTCGGCCCCCATTTCTTGTAGGTATTCGCAAAGACGAAAGAATGACTTGCTTTTGGCCGGACTGCGCCCGAGGATTAAACTGGTGGGATCGAGAGAAGCGGGTTGCATCAAATCATCGTAGGAACCGCTCAATGGGATATGCCGAAGTTGCTTTTTAGTGGGTAGCCTCTCCCTGGTACTCTTCAGTTTGTCGGTCTTCTTTTCATCGGTCTTCCTTTCATCGGACTTCCTTTCATCGGACTTCCTATCCCCAGTCTCTATTTTGCCTAATTTTTCGGCAGGTTTTTCCTGTGCAACGGGTTTTTCCTTCTCAATTTGGTTTTCGACTGCAGGAGGCGTGGTCGCTTCCGCTTTAGTTTCCTCGGCAGGCGTCGCATTTTCGCGTTGCCCGAATGCAGAACCAATGAAACAAGCGGTGCTAAGTACGGTAATTGATGCCGAACCGAATAAAACTCTTCGCAAGAATAAGCTGAACATGGCAACTCCGAATGCTCAATGTTAGGTGAATGGATGGTTGTTTTAGTATAGCTCAGGCTTCATGGGCATTGCGAGCCGAAAGCGCGAAGCATTTTTTCTGGTTTCGAGTAAAATCACGTTAGACCTCGGTACGTTTCAATTAATTGTTGGGGGCAAGAGTGATAGTAACGATTGATGGGCCAGCGGGAGCTGGGAAAAGCTCAGCGGCAAAGCGGTTAGCTCGAGAAATTGGATTCCATTTCCTCGATACCGGCGCTATGTATAGATGTGTGACTTTAGAATGTCTTAGACAGCAATTGCTTTTATCCCGTGTTGACGAGGTCGCGGAAATTGCGAGGACTGTCGAAATTGAAATTAAGGAAAACCACATCTTTATGAACGGCGAGGATGTCTCCGAAGAGATTCGCAGGCCATCGATCACCCAGTCCATTCGTCCAATCGCGGACAATGCAATGGTTCGTCAAGCGATGGTCGCTACCCAGCGTCGATGGACCGAAGGCCGCGATGTCGTCACCGAGGGACGCGATCAAGGGACGGTCGCATTTCCCAACGCTGAATGCAAGATTTTTTTGACAGCCACACCTGAGGAACGAGCACATCGTCGTGTCGAGCAATTGATTGAATTAGGAATGGATGCTGACTATCAGGAAATACTGCAGCAGCAAAACCAGCGAGACGTACACGATACCCTGCGAGAATTAGGGGGCTTGAAAG
>JAYVBW010000764.1:0-1892 GCA_043750255.1 Pirellula sp. | reverse complement strand
TTACCGAACATGGTAATGTCGAAACAGAAAATGAAATTTATTCGATCAAGGCTTACGACTATGATACGACTTACTGGTCGCATCACCACAATCCGCGAACAGTTGCCAATAATCCAGCTGGCGAGATTGCACTCAACATGGGAATTACTGGACCGCATTACACAATCGGTGCAGCCTGTGCCGCCGGAAATGCAGGAATTATCCAAGGTGTACAGATGCTCCGCCTGAAAGAATGCGACTTGGCAATTGCCGGTGGTGTTTCCGAGAGCATTCACACTTTTGGTATTTTTGCTTCCTTCAAATCACAGGGGGCATTAGCATGGCACGACGATCCAACGAAAGCATCTCGTCCGTTCGACCAGTCCCGAAATGGAATCGTCGTAGCCGAGGGTGCTTGCCTATACACTTTGGAACGACTGTCGGATGCCAAGGCCAGATCAGCCAATATCATTGCTGAAATCGTTTCTTACGCCATCAATACGGACGCCACCGACTTCGTTTTACCCAACCCCGAACGCCAAGCTCAGTGCCTTCAAATGGCTTTAGACCGCGGCGGGTTGACGCCCGACCGAATCGATATTGTGAGCACCCACGCGACCGGCACCAGCTCTGGAGATAGCCAGGAATGCATCGCCCTACGCAACGTTTTTCAAGGCTGCGACAAACTTCGGTTCAATAACACCAAAAGTTTTATTGGTCACGCGATGGGGGCGGCGGGAGCTTTAGAACTGGCCGGAAACCTGCCAGCGTTCCAAGACAGGGTTTGCCATGCCACGATAAATGTGGACAATCTAGACCCTGAATGTGCGTTGCCGGGCCTTGTGATTAATCAGCCTCAGGAGTTGCCTCGCGTCGACTACATCCTTAATAATTCGTTCGGCATGCTCGGTATCAATTCCGTCGTGATTGTTCGGCGGTTTTAACAAAGCGTGATTTTCGAATTTACCCTAACCCTTTTTTTCGGTCACACTGAGCCTTTTTGCCAAATGCAGTTGGGGGCGATTTTGATGACCAGGAGCTTTGGATTCCATGACACCCGCGGAAATCCGTGACGAAATTTTGGACATTTTGAGTGAGATCGCACCAGATGAAGATCTCTCCACGATCGATGACAGCAAATCGTTCCGTGAGCAGCTCGAAATGGATAGCATGGACTTTCTAGATATCGTAATGGAGTTGCGAAAACGACACCGTGTCCAAATACCGGACACGGAATATGGGAATCTTGCTAGCATGGGCAGCACCGTGACCTATCTTGAGCCGAAGATGCGCGACATCGTAAACGCGTAATTCCCTTCGGATCAAGCCGCAAACGCCTTCTGAACTTAATGTGGCCGATCGCTCCGCGATCGTTGCGTACTACTCGCACTGACCAATTCGTGGATTAGATTATTCCCAAAACACTACGAGAAATTGTTTTCATCTCGGGATTCTTCTCCAAATGCGTGCACGGACATTCCGATGCAAATCGCCAAGATAACGAAAAACGGAATTAGGAAATGCTGGTACCAAAAGGGCAATGCGCCCATCATCAGCATTGATATCAACAACGTTCGCAACGAAAACTTCATGTTGCTTGATCCGTTACCGGCGAATTGGATATCGAAAGGAATTCTAGCAATGGGAATTTCGCAACTTGGGAGAGCAAATCGTCCGTCGCTTTGGACTGAGCAAAAATAAACCAGTTTGCATTAGCGAGCGCACGATCTACGAACGAACGTGGAAGCCCCCGGGCGCGAGAAACGAGTCCATCACGCCAGTACTCACGGAAGCCGATTTTACCACCGGCCGCTTTGACAGCGGTCAGTGCCCGATGTCGGAAACGAATCTTATTGAACGACGTAATCACGCGAGTTTTCCGATCCCGAAAATTCCCGGCTTCAAGCCGAGGG
>JAYVBW010000763.1:0-2732 GCA_043750255.1 Pirellula sp. | reverse complement strand
CCCCAAGGAGCACTGGTGGCACAGCGTCAAAACAACGGAAATCGCAAATTTACAATTTTTGCGATTCAGCTATTGCCAAGAATTAAGACCGTCGCTGACACCTTTGTTTTTTCCCACCTTTGTTTTTTCCCATCGGGTTCTTTAACTCGTTAAAAATCGATTTCTGTGACATCCTTCATTGCAGTTGAAATAGCCCTAACAAGGTTGATTTCATCACATTCGCTCCCAATTACAATTAGAACCTTCCTAACGCTTACTCCAAGGCCACCGCACATGATGCGTTCCGCTATGGCATCATCTCTTTCATTATCATTCCAGCTCGTCATTGGAACCCCGTCACCAACTGATTTTTGCCTATTGGCCTTAACGCTCGCGAGGTCAATTGCGTCGTGAATCTGCTCTGACTGATGACCAAACACTTCTATCCAATCCGCCTCGAGTCCCCCTAGTATATCGATGAAGGTTGAGTCAGCACATGAAAAGCTTTCAAGGCGATTTACGAGGAAGCAGTCAAAGTCAGCTTCCGGACCGAAAAACGCCGATAGTTTAGAAATTTCCGCAAATGGAACAAGGAAGAGTTCCGACTCTTTTATCTCACAAAGCTTTTTAATCATATCAGTTTGCTAGCGTCCCGTCTGGATTGAAAATACGTCCTCGTCCCTCAAGTATCCTTCTCATTTCTACCAATTCGCGTTCCATGCGGTTGGTCTCTCCCATTGTCTGGCCTGCTGTCTGTTTGTATCTGCGTAGATGGTCGCGATAGGTGTCGTAGAGGGTTTTGAACGTTCTTCTTTGATCTCGTAAGGAGTCGTTTTCAAACGCCTTTATTTTTTTGGCAATTGAGGACATGCCTTCGGCCATGTCATCGCCCATGCCTGAATTCGCCCGGACCATTGCAACTACGCCTGCGCCCCCCAATATTGTCGTACCAGACACAGTGACGGTGGTTGCGGCAACACCGGTAAAAGCAAGCTCACCCATTGCGGTAAGGCCAACTCCAGTGCCTATGCTAGGCAAGGTAATAGCGATCTCCGCGGAAGAAATTACGCCAATCACGTGAACGGCCGCAACAGTTCCAACCGCTGCACCGGTAATTTGGCCAGAAACGTAAACAAGACTATGTTGGTCAATTCCGTCGTTTATCCCGTAATAATTTCGAATTCTGATAGTGGTCCCCGCCGACAATGTATCGGACCAGCCAGCAAAGAAGTTTGCACTGTTATCTAACCAGTCGAGTCCATTAGGATCTAATCTTGCTATCACACCATTCCCTGCATACCTCTTGACATTTTCGTCGCCGGCAAAATACCCCAGAGGATCCTCGCTCATCCACTGTCCAAGTGACGAGTCATACCAACGATGCAAATTATGTTGGAGGCCAGTCGCTTCGTCCAACTGCTTGCCTGTGTATCCGAATAACAAATCCACCGCTGAGTTTGTTTCCGCAGTTAATTTGCCGAAGGCATTGTAAGTGCGGTGATTCGTTACCGTGGTCACGCTTGTGCTTTCATTTAGATCTGCGATATCGCGCAGTGTTCCCAGGTGGTCGCCTAAGCCCCATAGCGTGTTGCCGCCGGTGCTTAGCGATGTCACTTGCTCGTCGGCGAATAGTTCGTCGACTTGATTCGACCAGAGATAGCGATGCGCAAGATTCGATGCGGCTGAACCGTCAAACTGCAGGACGGCATTGATCCCTTCGTCGTATATCCAGTATTGGTTTGTCGCTACGCCAGAGCCCGCGCCGTCAGCATCGAGCTCGCGCTTTACCAGGCGGTTAAGCGGGTCGTATTCGTAGTTGACTTGCTTTACGATCGAGCCGCCGGAGGTGTTGCGGTCTTTTACTGTTACCAACCGATTGCGGTAGTCCCACTCGTAACTTTGTACCTTGCCCGACGAGGTCTCAGTGCGAGTGAGGCGATTGCCTTCGTCATCGTAGGTATACGTAAAACCAAGGCCTGCTGTTGTTTGATTGTTCGTGCCGGTTGTATAGCCAGTTGTGTTTCGGTTGCCGTTGGCATCGAATCCGTAAGCTTCGTCCGTTTGCGTCGTATGGTCTGCAACCGTCAACTGCGATGTCGCATCGTAAGTGAACGTCGAAAGCCCCTCAACCGTCGAATTAATACTCGTTGGCCGCGACATGCCATCATAGGCATAGGTGTAACCGGCTAAGGTCGTCGTGCCTTGTTTGTGCGTCAGCGTGCTCAAGCGATTGATCGTGTCGAACGTAAAATCCGTCGAAGCCACGGCGCTACTCGTACCGGTGCTCTGGTAGCGAGCTAAACCGGTGCGTTGACTCAGTGCGTTATAAGCCAGCGTTACGTGCTTCGACGTAACTGCGTTGCCGCCAGTTTGCCCCTGCTGAATAATGTCCGTCAGCCGCTGCAACGCATCGTATTGATACGTGTTTTTAAAGTCGTTCACACTGCCACTCGTTGCCTTGAGCTCCATTCGGTTGTTTGCTGAATCAAACGCTTGGTTGAGTGTTACTGTCGGCGTTAAGCCGTTGATCGTATTGCCAATCGTGGTCGCTCGGCCTAAATTGTCACGGGTGGTTGTGATTGTAGACGATGGATCGCTTAGGGATGTTACTTTGTCAGCGGCGTTATACGCTGTGGTGATCGTGCGGTTTATGTTGCCGTTGGTCGCATTCGCCGCGTCGCCAAAGATTTGGCTCATGGCTGTTTGTGTTTGGGTGCCGCCGAATGTGACTGTAAAACTGCCGCTGCTGCCGG
>JAYVBW010000762.1:0-6741 GCA_043750255.1 Pirellula sp. | reverse complement strand
CCACCGCGAGGACCGGTGGTGCTTGTGACCCAGTTGGCAGCATTGTAAACTTTGCTTTCGACAGGACTTACTAGTGAACCCGAGCCATCAGGATCAGGGAAGGTTACACTCGTTGGTCTTTGCTCGTCGTCAAACGCCGTCGTGGTAACTCTACCTAATGGATCGGTGATGCTCGTGCGGTCGCCACGCAAGTTATATGCGATATTGATTGCCGGAGAGGTGAGTGAGCCAGTACCATCTGGATCGGGTTTGGTCAATTTGGTAACCCAACTGCGACTGTTGTATTCGGTTGTGTTAATACGTCCATAGCCGCGGTCGACACTCGTTTCTCGCCCCATATTGTCATAAGTATGAGTAATTATCAGACTAAACTGGCTGCCCGCACCATCAGGATCGGGAAGGGTTTCGGTCGCAAGAAGGCCTCGACTGTTATACGTTTTTGATTGCGCGTTGCCACGTCCATCCGTCTGCGAAATCAATTCACCGGCGAGCGAGTAGCCGAACGACACTTCGGAAAATAGTGTTGCAGGCAATTCGTAAGCAGGCGTGGTTCGTACGCGCTGCCGAATAACTCGCCCGGCAGCGTCGTATTCCAGAGCCGTTTGGTCTTGATCGGTGCCGTTGTAAATGGCGGCTCGGAAAATGCTGATGAGTCGGCCTGCGTTGTCATACCGCCATGCCTCGCTTGTGTTGTAGCTATCCGACGTTCCTTTGGTAAATTTTCGGTTGTCCAAGTCGTAGGTGTAGGGAATGGACGTGGTGTAATAAGTGTCCGGTTCTCCCTCGCTGGTTAGGTTTCCAACACCATCGTAATACCGAGTCGCCTCAGGTCTTGCGATCGAGCCGGATCCATCTGGGTCTGGATGCTTGGTTTTGAAGATCCAACCTCGATTGTTGTATTCGATGTCGGTAACATTGCCGAGAGCATCCGTTTGCTTGATGGCTCTGGACATTGCGTCGAAGCCAATGGTGGCCGTTGCTGCAACCCGGTTGGTTTTGGAAGTTTGTCGCCCCAAACTGTCATAGACGTTGGTTGTCGTTTTACCGAGTTCGTCAACAGTCGTTAATACTTGGTCGGCTGTGTTGTAGGTGAAAGTCTGCGTAGACGCATCAGGATTGGTAAGTGTGACCAATCGGCCATACAAGTCGTATGCACGAGTAGTTACAGGCGACGTTAAGGAACCTGAGCCGTCTGGGTCGGGCGGTGTTACGCTCGTCGGAAGGCCACGGGAGTTGTAAATGTAGGTCGTTGTGTACCCAGCGCCATCGACTTGTGTGAGATTGTTGCCAAGCGAGTCATACGTTGACGATTGGGTCCGACCGACGGGATCGGTGGTTGAAAGTAAGCGATGCAATGTCGACGAATAAGTTGCCGTGGTAACTCCGCCGTCAGGTGCAACGCTGTGCGTAGCATCCCCCAAACTGTTATATCCGAAGTAAGATACCGAACCGGTCATCGGCCCAGTGCCGTCAGGATCGGGCTCGTTAGCAACAACAGGCAAGCCGTCCATATTGCGACTTACTGTCGAGACGTAGCCAAGGGCTGTGATGGATTCAGTGACTAGACCGAAGCGATCGGTTCGGTATTTCCAAACATTGCTGCGCTCGTCCGTGACGGTCGCTTGAGCGTCAACCGGTGCCTTGAGAGCATTGCCTGTGGTTCCGGTGGGCAGACCGATGGTTTCAATTGGGACGAGTTGCCAAGTCGTGTTGTCAGGGTTTGTGATGGATCGCAACCGACTATCAACCGTATTGAAGCTATAGGATGTAACATTCGAGACCGCATTGGTCGATGAAGTGAGTTTGCCGGACGTGTAGCCAAACGAAAATACGGGTGCTGCAAGAACTCCTGAGCCATCGGGATCGGTTAGCGTGTAGCTGGTCAAATTGCCACTGCTGATCGTTAACGTCGTCGTGCGACCGGAGTAATGCGAGATGCTACTAACCTTGCCGGAGGTGTAATTGAAATCTGTGACTCGGCTGAATGGATCGGTGATCGAGACAAGCTCGTTGGCGACGCTATCGCTGTTGCGATCGGCGTACGCGAAACTGGTCGTATTGGAATTGGTGTCGACAATACTCGTCAATAAACCTGTTGTGGAAAAATTCGAAACGATACCCGTTTTGCTGGTGAGCGTATAAGTATTGCCACCGGTTTTGACGAGAGTACTGTAACTAGTGTCGCCATCGGCATGTAAATAGTCGGTGCCCGATTTTTTAAACCAAAGAGTGTCACCGTTCCCACGGAGGAGCAACGCACCGGCACTGCTATCGATGACTTGGTCGAGACCATCGAGCCACCATCCGGAGCCAAATTCACTGGCTGAACGGTTGACGATGGATTGTTTTCCGGTAAACGTCTGACTGGTCGTTACGCCACTAATGGTCATTGCGACCTTTAGCGTATAGTCGTACATACCGGTTGCAAGCGACGAGCCATCCGCTTGGAGAGCAAAGCGAAGAGCTTGGCCTGTGACCATGCTCGTCGTTACGTAACTGTAGGTGGTGCCTGACGTTCCGTTGAAGGTCAATTGAGCGGTGATTGCACTGGGGACCGACACGCCAGGAGCAAGCTGCGTTTCGACGGTGATAATAGGTTTAGAAAGCGAATCGCTGCGATAAACTAGGGATTGATCAGGCGTGAGCTGTTCGGAAAAAGAAAGGTTGCCAGTGGTTAACCGAGAATTGAAATCTGTTTTACTTTCTAAGTTTTGTTGCGCAAGCAATTTCGTTCCGACTGCGATCGTGACTTTGGCTACGTTGCTATCAAGCGAACCATCGTTAACTTTGTAGGTAAAGCTGTCGATGCCGGAGAAGCCTGTGTTGGGCCGATAGGTAAAGGTGCCATTAGTTCCGAAGGCGATCAGTGTTCCTGAGACTGGGTTCGTAACAAGGCTGGTGGTGATTGAGCCGCCATCGATATCGAGGTCGTTGGCGAGCAGATGAGCGGGAGTCGATGAAGTCGAGACGACCAAATCCGTGCTAATATCTGCATAGAAAGCGGCATCGTTGTTAGCGATGGGAACAGCGGCCATGAGATGACGAGGCTCCAAGGATTCTAGCAACGCTCGATGGAGATTATTCTTTTGGAGCGTTGCGAAATCGAGACCTTAAACTCTCGATGAGTGCTTCGCGGAATGCAGCGCGTTTAAGTCCCTGGTTGGCGAATGCAACTATTCGCGAGGCACTACTGCGTAAGAAAGAAAGGGAGGGAGAGGAAAATCGAATCATGATCAACAATCTCTGACTGTAAGAGCGCAGTGCGGGAGCAATTGAGGAAAATTTTCTCTGCAGTGTGCTGATTAGACGACATGAATTGCGTGAAAGCAACAGAGTCAAGTAACAATTTCGAATATAAATCGCTAAAGATCAAAATCGTTTAGCTTGCTTTTTCGAATTTCAAAGGAGGTTTGTAGAGTCTTTTGAAACTAGTCAAATCTCTAAACATCTGGCAGAACAAAGTCTGTCCCATTGCAGTTCATGTGGTGTTCCATTTATAAGGCTAAGAACAACTCGGTCGACGCAAAGCTCTTCGATAAGATCTCGATAAGATCTCGCTAGGGCAATGCCTTAGTGGTTGTAGCGGCTAGGCTTCGGATTCTGTAGCCACAGTGTTTTATGAAGTTGATGCATTCGCCTGTATCAATCTTGTTCATGATTTTTCCGAGTGAGGACCACAGCGTTTCAATCCCCGAGTCACAAGCGTCAATCACTCGTTCACGCAAGTCCATCGAATATGCTTTCATTTCATTCCTCCTTGTATGAAATCAACATAACTCATATGGACATTCCCACGCTACGGCAGTTTTAGCATTGCTCTAGCTTGCGAGCCGTGCTAATTCTATGATGGGACCGAAGCCCGGATTAAAATGGACGAGCCTTGCCAACTCCGCATCAATGACACCGCGCTGTGCTGCCTCGGCAATAGTCCATGCCGAGTCGCACTCACATTGTTTCATGAGTATTACTCGATCTGCATCGATCATCATTCCAAGTAACCAAGCTAGCGCGTCAGACGTTGTGCTCCAGTCCGATCTTGGAAGCCACGAATCTGGTATCAGACCGCAGTTGCCTCGAGTGTAGAAAGACTGAACTCGCACCCAACACGTTCCAGGCACCCTGCCCAGTTTTGATAATCGATCCAAGTCCTCGCGATTGGCAACTGCACAATCTGATTGAAAGACTTCCTTTGCGATCGACCACGTATAGTCCAACAGCTCGACGCATCGCCAGTGCATTTCTTCATCGTCGAGCTTCGGATAAATTTGGTGAACCATTCGCATCGTCTCCACCAAATCGCCGCCGCCAGCCATCAGCCATACTTGTGCATTTTGATTTTGGCTCAGTAGTTTACGCAACGCTATTTCAAACCCATTTGGTTGGAACAGCGTCGCTCCGCCGATTTTGATCACTAATCGTTCCGTCACTAGTCTAACCCTCACTTAACTCTTCGGAGGCAAGTGTCGCAATTGCATAAGCGGGAGCGCATCGCGACAAATCGGGGCCCAACAATTCTTGCAAACGAATTCGTTCACCGTCCCAGCCACATGCGGCTAATGCGGCTTCGATGAGAAAATCTCCATGTCCACTCATTGCTACACATTCGAAAGAGTGGGCGTTTAGGTTGGATTCTTTCGGAAGTGGAACCAGTGATTTCTTTGTTCGAGTCGATTGCTTTTTGGTATAGGTCGCAGAGACCTTCATAAACGCCTTGGCGACCAATTGCGATTGTGCGGCCGCGATTTGCACTGCAATCCGGTCGATGTCGGAGTCAGCAAGTGTTGAACCGTCCTCGCCAACGATCCGGGCCAATCGATTCCTTGCAGCGTCACGAGTGGCAGGCTTGTTGTCGGCTGTCTCGCAGTTGTTGGGCTTGTCCTCTATCTCACGCAGCCATAGATAAACATCACGTGTAGTGGCAAACTGCTCATTCATGACTGGGCAAGTAGAACCAAAGAGCATGACTTCTGGAACGAGCCCCGCAACGTTAGAGCGTTCGACTCCGGTATAGACCAACGCACCCGCTTGTAGTCGTTGCGAGTCGGTTCGGGCTTCCAATAGGATATGAGCGTCTCGGATCGGGATCAGATCGGTGGTGGTAGAACCGATATCGAACATCAAGCAAGCTCTGGTACCCACGAATCGAATCGCGAACCTTGCAAGCCCATGCCAATTGGATGCGGCAACACTCCACGGATCGCGAGCCGATTGTGATACGGTTTTCCAAGTGCCATCGACACAATAGACTCGAACCATAGAAGCCGGAAGGATGGAGGTGAGTTGTTCAAGAATGATTGCAACCCCTTCGCCTCGTGTCGCAAAGCAGTCAGCTAGTTCACCGGTCATAGTGACTGCCACACCGCTAAATGCAGGGCATTCATTAAGCAACTTGCCAATCGAGATAGCGAGAGTTCGCCAATCTCGCCACATTGCGAATTCTACACTTCGCGACCAACCTGACGTATGAGCCGCTTTGAGATTCGCACCGCCAATGTCTAGTCCCACCCACGGATCGTGTAGTGGGGACGGTGTTTGCAAAGGAGGGTTGGATATGAGATCGGTCACGTCGGGGAACAATGCAAAGTTGGCACTGAGAAAAATTGAGATTAAACGATGAGCATGCAATCGCCGTAGCTATAGAACCGGTACTCCTGTTCGATGGCTTTTCGGTACGCTTCGAGGATCAAGTCTCGATTTGCAAAGGCGCAGACCAGAACAAGGAGACTGCTACGCGGCAAATGAAAGTTGGTGAGCAATACATCGACAGCTTTGAATTGATGACCTGGGCGAATGAAGATATCGGTTTGTCCAGTCCATGGAATGAGCGAACCACCGCCCGACATGGCCGCAGTCTCAAGCGTCCGAGCCGATGTGGTGCCAACGGCCACTATCCGTCCCCCTTCGGAACGGCAACTAGCCAATCGCTTTACTACAGGATCGGTGATCTGAGCGTACTCGCTATGCATTTTGTGTTCGGATAAACGAACCGTTTGTATTGGGCGAAAAGTCCCCAGTCCAACATGCAACGTCAGCGAAACCACAGCGACTCCAGCCGTGCGAATGCGTTGAATTAAATCCTGTGTGATATGTAGCCCGGCCGTAGGTGCGGCAACGGAGCCAGGATTTCGGGCATAGACAGTCTGGTATCGATCCTTGTCCATGGAAGTCATTTGCCCGTCCCGAATATAGGGCGGCAACGGAACACGTCCGTTACTGTCCAACAACTCGAGCCAGGGAACGGCGGGCTCTGGCTTAAGCAGCATGTGGCCTCGTTCCGAGCCAGCCACGACAATCAGTTTTTGTGTTTCGCGGCCCTCGGGATCTCGTATAACAATCTCCTCGCCTGGCTGAATATAACCGCGTGTTTTGCAGATGAGTTCGGCAATACCGTTTTCTTCGCGGAGAAAGAGTCCCTCCCAGCGTCCCCCGGTTTGGGCTCGAAAACCGATTAGACGAGCCGGTATAACCTTGGAGTCGTTGACGACCATCGCGTCGCCAGCCCGCAAAAAAGACGGGAGATCGCGAACTGAGACGTGATCAATTTGTCCCGTTATTCTATGGATGACCATCATCCGTGAGTCGGAGCGTTTTAACGCGGGCTCTTGTGCAATCAATTCACGGGGTAATTCAAAATCGTATCCATCTAATTCGCTCGGTATTTTTTTGCTAGGTGCACTGGTGCTATTTGATCGGTCGGCCACGAATCGTTATCCGTAAAGCATTTTGGGGCGAGAGCAGGTC
>JAYVBW010000761.1:0-8385 GCA_043750255.1 Pirellula sp. | reverse complement strand
GCGGGCGGTCGTTGCGAAAAATGCGAGGGCAATGGGCAGATACGCATTCAAATGCACTTTTTACCGGATGTCTGGATCGAGTGCGATGCATGCCATGGTCATCGTTATTCCGAAGAGGTTCTAAGCGTAAAGTACCGCAGTAAGTCGATCAGCGATTTTCTCAAGATGTCGATAGGTGAAGCTCGCGATGTAACAAGTGAGCTGCCAAAGATACACGGTATGCTGAAAACACTTTGTGAAGTAGGACTGGATTATTTGGCGCTTGGCCAGAGTGCCCCGACGCTTAGCGGTGGCGAGGCTCAGCGAGTAAAATTGGCAGCCGAGCTTTGTCGACCTGCGACCGGCGATACTCTGTATCTACTGGATGAGCCGACGACCGGATTGCATTTTGAAGATATCCGCAAACTCATGCACGTGCTAAACGCTTTGGCGGACAGTGGCAACAGCGTGGTCGTCATCGAACACAACCTCGACGTAATCAAGTGTGCAGATTGGGTGATCGACATGGGGCCGGAGGCGGGCAAGGAGGGTGGCCAAGTCGTTTTCGCAGGACCAGCCGAATCGCTTGCTCGTTATGCCAATGATGTTAGCTATACGATCCCCATTTCAAAAGTCGGTTCGAAAGCGCCAGCCAAGAAGACATCCAAGAAATTAACAGCAAAGGCTTTGCAGGTAGCCGAGACGATCGTCGCGACCACCAAGTTGCGTTCGTACACAGGCGAGGCCTTAAGGGCAGTTCTCGCCACTAACGCGAGCATGCCGAAGCTAAACTCGACGTGAGGAAGTCGTCTATAGCGCACTCACGAACTTGTCCAACTGTAACATCATTTGTTGCAGTTTTTCATGAATCGGGCTTGGTCGGCGACAAGCCCCGACTGGGTTTGCCAGCTTCGCTGGGCAAACAAAAAAACCCGCTGTTTTGGCAGCGGATCTTTCGGTTGGATAGGCTTAGGACGCAGATTAACGCTTGGAGAATTGAACTCCGCGTCGTGCACCTCGAAGTCCGTATTTCTTTCGTTCTTTCATTCTCGAATCTCGGGTCAAGTATCCGTCAGCTCGAAGGGCTGCAAAATTTTCTTCATTGAGGCTAACTAACGCTCGCGCAAGTCCCATTCGGACCGCTCCCGCTTGGCTACTCGTTCCACCGCCACGGACTCGGATAAAGATATCGACTTTATCTCGGTGCCCGACGTGATCGAGCGTTTCCAAAACGAGTCGTCGTTCCGATTCGTTGACGAAGTAGGCCTGGAACTCGCGATCGTTCACTGTGATTTTCCCCGCACCGTTTTTTACGCGAACTCGCGCAACGGACGATTTGCGACGCCCTGTACCAAGGCTGTCACCGCTAACTTTGTCTTTCTTGATTACTGCAACCATTGAATCTTACTCTATGCTGGGTGGTGTTGAAGGATCGGTTAGCTAGCTTGATGGCCAAACGCAGCTGGCTGTGGTTGTTGAGCTTGATGTGGATGTTCGCCACCGGCATAAACTTTTAATTTGAAAAGCATGTGACGACCAAGTGCATTTTTGGGAAGCATTCGTTTGACTGCCATGGTAACCAAATCGGTTGGCTTACGTTCTAGTCGTTCTGCGTAGCTTTCCATCTTTTGGCGGTTATAGCCGTTGTACCAGGCATAGTGACGCACTTTGAGCTTATTGCCGGTCATGACCACCTTTTCGGCGTTGATGACAACAATGAACTCACCGGTGTCGACGTGTGCGGTGTATTCTGGCCGGTGCTTGCCCATCAAAATCATGGCAATATCAGTTGCCAATCGACCTAGAATGCAGTCTGTCGCATCGACGAGATACCAGTTTTGCTCGACTGAGCCGGGTTTTGCTACGTATGTTTTGGGTTGTGCTACCATGAGTCGTTCCTTGGATTCCCGCAGGGCAAACTGAGCCTTTAGCCAAGCACCCATTGATCGGATGCCGCTTTTCCTGCGAAAAACCGGGTATTTCGAAATTTGTGAGGGGCAGAGTATATCGGTCCGATAACGCGTTCACAAGGGCTTTTCGGCCTCATCTACACGGGATTTCCTAGGTTCAACAAAAAACCCGGTGGTAATCTGCGGGCAATGGGTAGGAAATAAGGCGTACCGAGTTTGCTAAATCGCAGGTATAACGAAAGTCCGATAAAGGTAGGAACAGAGCGATTGATTTACCGTGTCGTTGCGTTTACCGCAGCGATTTTTTTCGAGCAGTGGGGTTCGGCCAGTAAATAGCGAACAGAGCCTCTGCCCGCGACTGTTTTAGGTCGACTTCCAAAGGGAATAAACTTGTGTTGGATCTGACCCGCTTTCATGCTCCATTCAACCCACCGAAAACCACTTTGGTGGATGTTCTGCGCTATTGGGCAAACGTGTTGCCTAACAAAGTTGCATTCTATTACACAGATGGAGAGACCGACGACGACACGTCGATGACATTTGCCGAATTGGACCATGCGGCCAGGGCAGTCGCCGTGAAAATCCTCGAAACCAATCGGCCAGGATCTCGAGGCCTGCTCTTGTATCCACCGGGAATAGAATTTGTCGTTGGCTTTTTCGGATGCCTTTATGCAGGTTGTATTAGCGTCCCCGCATACCCACCGCGGCGTAGTCGAAAAGGAGCTCGGATTCAAGGTATTGCGATGGATTGCCAGGCGCAGTTCGCGCTCACCACTGCGGATACGTATGTCCAAATCCTCAAAGACGTATCGACTCAAGCAGAAACGAGCTCGATGCAATTGATTGCCACGGACAGTGTCGATCGGTCGTTGGCGATTCAATTTACTGAGATGCCCATCCCTCCCTCGGACTTGGCAGTTCTTCAATACACATCAGGTTCCACGGGACAGCCCAAAGGTGTCATGCTGACCCATGCCAATCTCATCCGAAACTGCGAAATGATATCGGTGCTCTTTGACGAAACCAACAAAACGGTTGGCGTGAGCTGGCTGCCTATGTACCACGACATGGGACTAGTGGGCGGCGTTCTTTCCGCTGTATCGATGTCACTAAGCATGGTACTCATGAGTCCGATGTCCTTTATGCAGAGACCTGTTCGCTGGTTGAAAGCGATCACAAAGTACCAAGCTACGACAAGTGGTGGGCCAAACTTTGCTTATCAGCTTTGTGTAGACAAAGTCACCGAAGAGGAAATGCAGGGATTGAACCTTAGTTCATGGGCCTTGGCTTTTAATGGTGCTGAGCCAGTTCGTGCGAGTACTCTCGAACAGTTCAGTCGCAAATTTGAACGGGTTGGTTTTTCCAACACATCTCATTTTCCATGTTACGGAATGGCGGAAACGACACTCATCGTTACCGGTGGACCACGTCAAACTCCACCTGTTGTGAAGTACTTTGACGGACGACGTCTAGATGCTCGCATGGTAACTCAAGTAAGTGAAGATGCTCGCGACGCTCGAAGTTTAGTCGGGTGTGGGCACGCGACGAGAAACGAGACGATTTTGATTGTGGATACGGAAACACTAAAACCGCTGCCAGAAAACTCGATTGGTGAGATCTGGATCCAGAGCCCTAGCGTCGGCGTTGGTTATTGGG
This sequence comes from Pirellula sp., assembly GCA_043750255.1. Taxonomy (GTDB): domain Bacteria; phylum Planctomycetota; class Planctomycetia; order Pirellulales; family Pirellulaceae; genus JBKCUI01. The sequence continues at coordinate 4,840 of JAYVBW010000761.1, read as the reverse complement.
AAAAGGAAGAAGTCACGCAGGATATCTTCCAGGCCAGAACGGCAGACAATGAAGGTCCTTTTCTACGAACCGGCGATCTGGGCTTTTGGAGCGATGGGCAAATTTACGTCGCCGGACGCGTCAAGGATTTGATCATCGTGCGAGGCGTCAATCGCTATCCACAAGACATCGAACAAACCGTAGAGGAATGCCATGAATCGATTTCTTCGTCGGCCGCTGCCGCATTCGCGGACGACTCCGGGCCGCGTGAGAGATTGATCATTACGGTCGAAGTTCAGCGTTCGTTAGAAGACGACTGGAATCCGGTTGTATACGCAATTCGTCGCAGTGTGACGCAGGGGCACGAGCTGCCACCTGACGCGGTGGTTCTCGTTCGACACGGATCACTACCAAGAACATCGTCGGGCAAGATCCAGCGTCACGCTTGCTTGCGAGATTTTCGAGAGGGCAATTTGCGAGTCATTCACCAATGGCTATCCTGGGACGACAACCTACCAGAACAAGCTCCGATGATCGCCGCTTCGACTCTCGACGATGTGCGATCGGGATCCAACCGGCGCGGCAACTTTGGCTCATCCCCACACTATAAGAAGACTCGTGATCCGGACATCGATATTGTCGAACTGGTCAAGAGAGCGGTAAAAACGGTTGCTCAGGAACGTGCCAAATTGCTTGACCTGGACACCAATATCGTGGTCGACCTGGGCCTGGATAGTTTGGAAAGACTTCAGATTGCTCACGTCCTCGAAAGCTCCGTCGGGGGGCGTTTTCCTGAAGAAGTTCTTCAAGAAATTGAAACGATTCGCGAAATCGCAGAGGCGATCGAAAAGCACTTTGGGAAAGAACGCATTCGGCCAGATGTCGTCTCCGAAAGCCAGGCTAGTGAATCCGGTCGTGTCGAACGCGAGGTTGCACCGGAGGATTATCGTTTCGACCTGATGCCAGAGTACCGTCGCCTAAAACAGACGATGAACCAGTTCGAAATGACAGGGCTTCCCAATCCCTATTTCTCCGTACACCAGGGGCTCACTCGAGACACGACTACGGTCGGTGGAAAACAGTTGATCAGCTTTGCGAGTTACAACTACCTCGGCATGAGCGGCGATCCCTATGTAACTCAAGCGGTCGTTGACGCCGTCAAGAAATATGGCACGAGCGTTTCTGCGTCTCGATTGGTTAGTGGCGAAAAGGATATCCATCAGCAACTAGAACGATTGATCGCCGATTGGATTGGAGTCGAGGATTCTATCGTTTTGGTGGGCGGGCACTCGACCAATGAAACGGTCATCGGACACATCGTTGGCCAACAGGACTTGATCCTGCACGATGCTCTGTCGCACAACAGCATCGTTCAAGGTGCTATTTTGTCCGGTAGTCGTCGTCGCGCATTCCCACACAATGACTTCGTCGCTCTTGACGAAGCGCTCACGGAATTGCGAACTCGCTACAGGCGAGTGTTGGTTATCGTCGAGGGGGTCTACAGCATGGACGGTGATTTCCCGAACCTTCCCAAGTTCATTGAAGTTTGCAAGAAACACAAGTGTTGGTTGATGGTTGACGAGGCTCACTCTATAGGAACGATGGGAGCCCACGGGCGTGGAATGGCGGAGCACTTCGGTGTCAATCCGACCGACGTCGATATTTGGATGGGTACATTGAGCAAGTCGTTTGGTTCTTGCGGTGGTTACATTGCAGGACGAAAAGAGCTTGTGGAATTCCTCAAGTACACGGCACCAGGATTTGTCTTCAGCGTTGGCCTCTCGCCGAGCAACACGGCTGCTTCGATCGCATCGATTCAATTGCTGAAGCGGGAGCCGATGCGTGTGGCTCGTCTCCAAGATGCGTCCAGACTCTTCCTGACAGAAGCTAAGAAGCGAGGTCTCAACACGGGCAACAGTAGCGAAACCGCAGTCATCCCAATTATCACAGGGAACTCGTTGCACGCATTGCAACTATCGAGACGCATGATTGATTCAGGAGTGAATGTGCAGCCTATCCTTTATCCTGCGGTCGAAGAATCGGCTGCCCGATTGCGGTTCTTTATTAACTCCACGCACACCAACCAACAAATCCTTTACGCAGTCGACAAGTGTGCGGAGCATTTGCAATCTATTGCGCCCGAGTATTTCCGTGCTGCCAATAGTGAGCCAGCCATGGCACGATAATAACCTAGCTGGCGCAACGGTTTGCTAGCGCGGCTAGCGCCAAATGGCACGCCCTTGGCGTTTTCGTGAACCGATGGGCGGCGCTTTCGTGAACCGGTGGGCGCTAGCCCCGGGCCTGAATTCGCTGGCTAAATCGCTTGATACGCAGCGAGGCTAGCGCCCGCGGTTCAGGTTTAGGACAAAGTAAATACAATTGGGCTGGTGGGCGCGAGCGGATCACTAGCTGGCGCGTCGTGCTATGTTAGAGACGAGCGAGTTGTCGAATGGTGGTGATTAATAGAACGATTCTTATGAAGAATCGGAATATTCACGTGGATTGATTCGGTAAAAATATGCGGTTCGCGAGCTCCCGCTCCCTCAGCAACCCAATGCGTGGCGTAACGTTTGACGGTCAAACTGATTTTCATTCCTGATTGGGTGACGGTATGTGCGGAATTGTTGGTTATGTAGGCAAGAAAGAAGCCACACCTTTTCTCGTTGGCGGACTACGTCGACTTGAGTACCGCGGTTACGACAGCTCCGGCATCGCCACTCTGCCGAGCAACGGTGGGACTTTTCAGCTTAATCGTGCCGTCGGAAAGATTGACCGATTGGCCGAGTTGCTTGCCATCTCGCCAATGACAGGATTCACGGGCATTGGACATACACGCTGGGCTACGCACGGGCCTGCTACCACCGAAAACGCCCACCCACATCTCGGTGGTCGCGGTCTTGTTGCTGTGGTGCACAATGGCGTTATCGAAAACTATCAAGTGCTGAAGGAAGCCCTTATGGAAAAGGGTTACATGTTTCAATCCGCGACCGATACGGAAGTCATTTCGCACTTGATTGCGGACAATCTCAAAACACTCCTCGATTCACCTGCAGGCACTGATTACGAAACCACACACGCCAAGGAGGGGCCGAATGCCGTATTTGTTGAAGCGGTACGAACTGCACTGCCGCTATTGCGTGGAACCTATGGCTTGGTTGTCATGTTTCGTGACCGCCCCGATTTGTTGGTAGCCGCCCGATGTGGAAGTCCGTTGGTACTGGGAGTTGGCCGAGGAGAGCAGTTCATCGCAAGCGACAGCTCTGCCTTGATTGGCCATACCGAGCGAATCATCTATTTGGCTGATCATCAAATCGCAGTAGTTACACGTGACTCAATCCAGGTTGTCCACCGCGATCAAGGTCGCATTCGACCGGAAGTGCGCGTGCTTGAGAATCGGGACCAGGATGTTTCGAGCGAAGGCTACGCACACTTCATGCTCAAGGAAATTTATGAGCAACCAACTTCACTTAGGAATGCGATGCGAGGGAGACTCGATCGGGAAAGCGCAACGGCAAAGTTTGGTGGACTTAACTTAACTCCCGCACAACTGCGAGGTGTCAATCGCCTGATCCTGACAGCCTGCGGGACATCGTGGCATTCGTCGTTGGTGGGTGAGTATCTGATCGAGGAATTTGCTCGGATGCCGGTCGAGGTAGAGTATGCGAGTGAATTGCGATATCGCAATCCGCCAGTGGACCACGACACGTTGATTTTTGGAATCACACAAAGCGGCGAGACGGCCGACACACTGGCTGCCCTCCGCGAGATGAAACGAAAAGGGCACCACACGCTCGCCATCTGCAACGTCATCGGCAGCAGCATCGCACAGGAAGCCGACGGCGGCATCTATTTACATGCTGGCCCCGAGGTTGGAGTCGCATCGACCAAAGCGTTTACGTCCCAGTTGTGCGTTCTATCGATGTTGGCACTGTACTTCGGGCGCCTCAGGCATCTGAGCTTCGAGGCCGGGTTGCGCATTATAGATCAACTGGAAAACCTGCCCACGGCCGTTGAACATGCGCTGGGCTGTGAAGCACAAGTGAAACGCATCGCCGAGAAATACAAGGATGCTACGAATTTTTTGTACTTGGGACGCCACTACAATTTCCCTACAGCGCTCGAGGGCGCGCTCAAGCTCAAGGAAATCAGTTACATTCACGCTGAGGGCTATCCCTCGGCTGAAATGAAGCATGGTCCGATCGCGTTGGTCGACGAACATACTCCCTCCGTGTTCTTGCTTTCTCGCTCAAGTGTTTACGACAAAGTCATGAGCAATTTGCAAGAGGTCAAGGCTCGACGCGGGCCCGTGATTGCGGTCGTCGATCAAGTGGACAGTAAGCTCGATGGATTAGTAGACGACATCATCGAGATCCCCTACGTAGAGGATTTCTTGCAACCCATCGTTGCAACGATTCCATTGCAGCTATTGGCTTACCATATTGCAGTCCTTCGCGGTTGCGATGTCGACAAACCGAGAAACTTAGCCAAAAGTGTTACGGTGGAGTAGACATGAACCGCAGGCGACGAGCCAAATGGCACCGACTTTGCGATTTCGTGAACCGGTGGGCGCTAGCCCCGGGCCTAAATTGCGCAGCAATATCGATTGATCCACAGCCCGAGTCACTTTTGAACGCCTAATGAAAAAACGCATAATGAAAAAAGACGATTTAAGTTTATCCTATAGTGCTCGCAAGGCTTTGACAGTTCATTTAGGCGAAAGTGCCGGAAATGAAATCGCATCTCTATTGCTGCGGATGGCTGCCCAAATCGAGGAGTTGAAGCGTAATAAAGTAAGCGTTACGCAAATTATCCCCAACACCAGCAAGATAGATCCATCCATCCAAGCTCTCGAGAGCGAGAC
>JAYVBW010000760.1:0-2674 GCA_043750255.1 Pirellula sp. | reverse complement strand
CAACGACGCAGTATCCAATCCTTTATTTGTTCGGCCAGTCAGACTATCGGCTTCAAGACAAACCGGCCGTAAGCAATGAACGCCATGAGCAGGCCGAGTACGCAGACCATGACGATGGACCCGACCTCGTGGTACTTGACGTGGACTCCAACGAACACAAGGCTCTCGATCGCCAGGACCGCGGCGGCCACCACCGTGAGTGTCGGATGCCAGCGCAAGGCGGCGGGGACGATCAGGCCGACCGTGCAGACGAGTTTCGAGGATGCCGAGGGCCATCCAGACTTGCCGAGGCAACGCACCGAAGGACGGAACGTCTCCGCTTATCTTGTCAAACATGAAAACCTTCATAACGCCCGACGCTGCGTACAGGAACGCTGCGACGATCTGCAGTACCCACAACAGGATGTTCATCGTGTAGCTCCTTGGCCGAACTTGTTTTTATCCCTGTTTGGGACGGTTATCCCTGAAGTTTGGGGAGTTACGCATCTCCTTCAACAAGCGTACTTCATTCTAGTCGATCCAACAGTCGCACGCCACTTCCACATGTGGACAAAGAAACGGCGTCTTGGAAGGAATCGAAAGCTTGCACAAGGAGCTGCTAGGTTCCTGGCTAGGCCGATCCTGCAGGAGTACGACGCTTTCACAGTTGATGAGCTAGCGATGAATCCAGCCGAATTCGGGAAGCTAGCAGCTAGGCACAACCTTGTGAAAACCGCAGAAGCGTGTCGGAGGGAAGCGGGCGTTGGCACAATGGAAGAGCGGTTTGTCCTGTGGGTACCGAAAAAGTCTACTTAAGCAGGCCAATCTTGCAGTCTTCCAGCATCCCGATTATCAGCTTCATTCGTCGGGTAAACGCTCACCATTGTTAACGCGGAACGGATGACAATCTGGAAGCATTTGACGAATGCGAATCATATCCGATTGATCCAAGCTTGTGTCCTTGAACATAATTCCAACCCAATGCTTCTCGGATACTCCAAACCACCGCGCTCAGTCTAACTGATCTAGCAGGCGAAGTCGAATCGGCCAGGTCCAGTGTCCACAATTGGTCAAACTTGCGGAAGAGGCTGGATCCCGGCTACGGCTATGTCCACATTGTGGATGGGAAGCTGGGGGAAGCCGCTAGGATTCAACATGCGGTTGGAACTTACGAAACATGAATGCACGAATATGATGCGAAACAAGGAATGCACCCCCAACACATGCGTCTGCTATGCGATGACGCCACTGCTGGACGCTGAGGTTGCCGTTGAAGCCGCCGTCACTGCACCATCTGCCGACTGGAACTAATTTCACCATTACTTTTTTAACAACGCAAACCTCGCGATTTCATTGATAAAGCGGCTTCCGACTTGCGGCCACTGGAAACCTTAATCATCAATTAATTTCGAATTCACTGCTGCATTGACCTAAGTTGTCACGGCCTTGCTGATAATGAATAGTGTTGGGACGCGGCAGACCAACGATCCTCTTCGCCGCAGCAATCAGACTCAAGGAAGAATCAAAATGCTAGTTCTAAGTCGCAAAGTTGGTGATAAGCTGGTTATCGATGGGAACATCACGGTCGAAATTGTAAAGATACAAGGCAACCGGATTTCGCTAGGCATCGTTGCCCCGTCCAATGTCAAAATTCTACGTGGTGAGTTGAATCAGCCAAATGCGAATGCACAAACTGTGGAACTTGTTGTTGAAGATGGATTGTTGGTGGCTTGATAGAGTGCTCTCTGACGCGGCTTATTGACCTTACTTTCTCTCTGCGGTTGGAAACGTTACACTTGTGCCATGGAAGTCATTACATTGCAATCAGGAAGCGCCGGCAACTGCGTGTTCGTACGAAGTGGCGAAACCCGTTTGCTTTTTGACGCTGGCATAAGCGGAAGCAATGCCGAGTCGCGTTTGGCGGAGTACGGCCAAGACATTCGCGACTGTAATGCATTGGTCCTATCGCACGAACACTCCGATCACATAAGCGGCGTCGGCGTGTTTCACCGTAAATTCGGCTTGCCTGTCTACGCGAATTTACGAACTTGGAACGCAACTCGAGCGAAGCCATCGACTGGCTGCATTGGAAGTCCAAATTATTTCGAGTCTGGTAAACCGTTTCAAATTGGATCGCTGCGCATCGAGACTTTGAGAACGCCTCACGATGCTATCGACGGCGTATGCTTCGTAATCGAAGATGTCGAGTCCGGACAGCGATTCGGTTTGTTCACTGACTTGGGGCATGTCTTCAGCGGGCTTCAGAAATTCATCGGCACTCTGGACGCGGTACTAATCGAAAGCAACTACGATGACGTTATGCTGCGCTTCGGGCCTTACCCCCAACACCTGAAAGATCGTATTTCTGGAAAGCGTGGACACATTTCGAACAAAGATGCTGCTGAGCTTCTGACTGCTTGCGATGCAAGTCAACTGCAGTGGGCTTGCTTGGGGCATTTGTCGGCGAAGAACAATTCACGCGAAGTCGCCTTAGCCACTCACCGTGAGCGACACGGAGATCGATTTCCCCTTTTCTGCGCCGATCGCGACGGTGCGTTGCAACTACCGAAAATAAAAGAGCCAATATTTTCGCTCAGAGCCAAGGCTTCATCCATTTGAAAACGGTACGACAATCCACCAGAGTAAGGCAGGTTAACTTAGTGGCTTTCTCGCTTCGACAGCCAATAACACCAGC
>JAYVBW010000759.1:0-1617 GCA_043750255.1 Pirellula sp. | reverse complement strand
GTTCTGATCGGACGGACGCCAAAGGAATGGTGGAGTGATGCGTCGTTCCGGTAAATATTCTAAAGTACGCTTGAAGAATGGCGATTCCATTTATGGCCGAATAAGTTCCATTTGGGGTCAGACCCTGTTGGCGGTTTGCGATTGCGTTTTGGTCGGCTAGGGTTTAGAATTTGAGGCATGGTACTGCTACTTCAAATCGAGAATTCGAATGCAATCTGATTTATGGTGATGCGTGAACAAACCTGAAACAGGGTCTGACCCGAATGGCACGTGGCACGGACGAATGGACGAATGGCACGGACGAATGGCACGGGAATGTGCATTCAATGAATTTTAGACAATGAAAAGTCTAAGGCCTGTTGCCTTAATGAACGCACAATTCTTCGTAGTCAGTTCAACATAGGCGTCCCCGGCTTTGACCTGTAACATTGTTAAACCCTCCTCGATTGACTTGACCAAGAACGGGTGTTATATTTAGATGCAACACATGTGGAGTGTCGATGCCGTATCACTTTTTTGTTTGGACCGAGTACCGATTGGAAAAGTTGACTACCAACGGCATTGATCCGGATGAGTTCGAGCGAATCGTTATGCATCCCGATAGCAGGTCGGTAAGTCGCTCTACCGGACGCTGGATAGCGTTTGGCCGAGATGAGGCGGGTGATGAGCTCGCTTGTGTCTATGAACTTGACGAAGTGGGAGAGACTGCTTATCCAATTACTGGTTACTACACTGGAAACTAAAATGTTACCCTTCAAACTCAATGCATCCCAAAAACTTCGAATACAGAAGGCTAAGGCTGACGGAAAGCCGCGAGTCGTTTTGAAACTATCCGAGTCGCAACGCAAGATCGACGAAGAGTTCGTCGTGGATATCAAAGATTTGATCCGTATCGAACTCGGCCAGGAGACGGTACCAACCGATATTGCGGAGCAACTTCGCAACGCACGCGAGGCAGCCGGGATGAGCTTGGCGGACGTTGCCACGAAGGCCGACATGACTCGACAAGCAGTTCTGGCGATTGAAAGTGGCAAGAACAGTAACCCTAAAATTGAAACCCTCCAACGGATCGCTGTCGCCGTCGGCATGAACTTGCAATTGAGTTTGTCAAGGTGATGTGCTGGTGACATGAGTAACAAATGCAACCCTTCTTCATTCAACATTACTTACGCTCCACGAATACTGGGAGGCGAACTGCTTCGCCGCCAAAACCAGCAACTCGTCGACCGTTCCATCCATGGAAAAACTCCTCCTTGAAAAATTGATTCCGAATGAATTCGGCCTGACACATCCTGGCGTTCTTACAAAGAGCAATGTAAGACGTTTCAAAAACAGAGAATCTTCCCTATTTGGGTTGCTTCCGGGGGAGCTGCTTTCTGACTGAATTTAGAGAGCGCTCTCTAAAAACTCCAGGCACACCATTTCGAGCTTGCCGATCAATGATCGGCCGTGGCCTTAAATTTTGAGACTTCTTTTGCAACTTCGCGATGATCAAGCAATTCAACGGCCGCATCGTATCTCGAGTGGACACCAGGTTGTGGCCATAGGCCCGCGCCAATCAATAACAGCGTGAAGGTCATGATGGCGATGCGTTCTGATCGGACGGACGCCAAAGGA
>JAYVBW010000758.1:0-6900 GCA_043750255.1 Pirellula sp. | reverse complement strand
AGATTTGGCTCGCATTGTTCCGCATTATGTGATGTAGTCATGTGATAAGGTTTCTTAACAACGATGAGAACAATGCCGATGCAGGAGCAAGGCTAAGCGGACGTTTCTGGTGCACTTGGCTTCGACTTGAGCAATCGAAAGACCGACCTCAAGCAGTCGTCGGCGAGCATCGTTGTCTCAACGGAAATTTGCGAAATTCGATTTCTGAAAACAGAGTACAAGAAAATAGCGGGAACGGACAATAAAACTCCTTCAAAAGTAATTACCAAGGCTTCTGAAATACCCTCAGCGACTTTGGCTGCGTCAAGCGCCACTCCCGAAATTGCAATCACGCTAAAACTACTTATCATTCCCTTGAGTGTCCCCAACAAACCGATCATTGGTCCAAGCGTACCAATGACTGCGAGAATGCTGATCGACCGCTCCATCTGAACGGTCAGCGATTCCGCTTTACGATCCAGTTTTTCACGGGCCTCATCAATTCCAAATCGAAGTTCAGAGATTCCTGCAACCAGCGCTCGACTAAAATACGAGTCATCTTCATTGATCAATGCCAATAGTTCCTTTGGCTTTTTTTCTTCAATAAACTTAGAGACCCCTTCCACGACCTCCGGTGGAGCAGCTACCGACATTCGAAGTTCGAACGCTTGCTTGAACGCGACTGCGACAAAGTAAACTGATAGTACGAAGATAAGGATCCCAATAGGGCCAGAGACCTTCAAAAGCCAATATAGGAAATTAATGTCCTTCGCCGGTGCAATCCCATTCGCTTGCTGAGCCCAACAAGGGTCCGCCCAGCACAGAGTCGACCAAGCAAATAAGATAAAGACGAGCAACGCTCTCCGCACGATCCAGCTCAATGAGACGTGATGCACACTATGTCCGAGATTTATTTGGCAATCGAATTTCATAGCTGACCCCTCATAAGAACCGTTTCTTGGCATCGGCGATCGTGATTTTGGTTCCGCCTAAATGTCAATCCTCAACAATTGCTAGTGTATCCCCCGAAATGACGTGAGCAATCAGGAAAACCCTGACAGGGTACTTCCTCAGTCCTTTCCGGTATACTTCTTGACTTTGTGAAGTATTAATTTATCATCAGGCGCTTGAGCCTGTACAAAAACTCAGGCGAACTTGGCAAAGGCTGGAGACGCAGATGGGTAGCATTTACAACTTTGTCGGACACGCGGACTACTATGTATTGGGTGCGGCGGCTTTTTGGGGCCTCTACTGCATGATAATGGTTTGGACTCGTGTTGCGCAAAAGCGTTTTCGGAATGAAGCGGAGCAGGAGCAGTTTTTGGATTCGATCTCCCAGCAACTTCGAGACGGGGACTTTGAATCGATCAAATCAACTTGCGATGGTGATTTACGTGCTGTGCCGATGATGGTTGCATTGGCTGTGCAAAATCGCAATCTTGACCAGGACAAGCTTGAGAGTTGGGTAATGGATCGCTTCCAATTTGATGTCTTGTCGGATATTGATTCTAGAATTTCCTGGATTTCCACCCTCATTAAAGCTTCTCCGATGCTTGGATTGATTGGAACAGTCGCAGGCATGATGGGTGCTTTTGAAACATTAGAAACCGCAACGGCCGAGGAACCGACCAAGCAACTTCTTGCAGACATTCGAATGGCACTTGAACACACGTTGATCGGCTTGCTAATAACCGTGGCCTTGCTAACCGCCATGGCATCGATCAACAATCGTATTCGTCAACTGGAAGAGCTTGCTGTCTTTGGAATGAATCGATTTTTCGATGGTCTTAGGGAATCACAACAGCAACGCAAGTTTCGTGTGCGCTAGTCTGTCGCTAAAACGCTCTAAGATACTGTATGTAAAAAATGCTTCGTACGAAGAAACATAAGAAAAAGGAATTTGACGGCGAGTTCGACATCACTCCAATGATTGACGTTGTCTTGCTGTTACTGATTTTCTTTATGGTTTCTGCCAGGATGGCACCGCAAAACGTGGCAAAACTTCCGAAAGCAAAACACGGAGACATGGCTGCCATGCACGATGCAGTCGTGCTTGTTGTCAAGCACGGCACTACTGATGCTGCCTCTGTGAGTACTCCGTCAGGGCGGAAATTTTCCACCGATCAAGAAGTACAGTCGGCAGAAATCGCTGAGTACGTCGAGACGGCTATGCTGGACCACAAAAAGAAATACGTTTTGATTCAGGGGGAATACACTGTATTGACCTCTGAAATGATACGGGTCCAACTAGCCATAGGAAGTGTCCTGGGCCCCGAACATGAAATCATGATAGCGGTGGAACACTAGGACCTATGAGTATCCGCTTCGATTGTTTGGCCTGCAAAAAAATCCTCGTCGTACATGACCGGTTTGAGGGTAGGGTCGTTCGCTGCCCAACATGCAATGTCGAAATTACAGTTCCTCAGAAGATACCGCTGGGCGATGAGCGACGTTTGGGACTAGAAAGCCAGAGTGAGGTATCTGATGGTTTCCATTCGATGCCCTCGGAGGTTCCGGACTTCCCATCTGAGTCATCGCCAATCGAATCAGCAGCAACGAATGGGAACACTGAGCCTACGGCTTCGCGTGCTTCGCCACAACGACGATCTCGACGTTCTATCCGAACTGAGCGAAACGACTTGGAGAATGATGTGCAATGGGACATCACCCCGATGGTCGACGTGGCTTTCCTCCTATTGATCTTCTTTATGTTGACCGCATCGTTCAGTATTCAAAAGGCTATTCGCACATCGACTCCTCAGAACGAACAGCCCAGTACAAATGCTGTCCAAATTCAACAGAGTGAAAAGGTTGATAGTCTTGTGGTTCAAGTCGACGAGTTCAATGCCTACACTGTCATTGTCAGCGACGGGGAAACGAAAGAAGCGTCTAGCAAACAAGAACTCATTGGAATACTTAAGGAATTGCGAATTCAGTTCGGAGAGCAATTGCCGCGCGTAGTGATCCAGGCCCATTTGGATAGTATGCACGGTGCAACGGTCGGTTGTATGGATGCTGCTAGAGAAGCGGAATTCACCAACTTTCAATTGATTGCTGTCGAAGGTTTTTGATAGAAGTAGTTAACTTTCATTCATTTTCTAGCCATCCATTCGCGACGGCAAATCGCGTGAGCTCCGCTCGACTATTCACTTGCAATTTTGCCATCGCGCGCGATTTGTGCGTCTCGACTGTTTTCACGCTGATTTCGAGCTTTGAAGCGACCTCCTTGTTACTGAATCCGCAAGCGATCAGACGGATAACTTGCTCCTCACGTTCGCTGATGATCGCCCCGGCAATCGTTGCGGACAACCGTTTAGGAAAAAAGACACTGTCGACTAGGTCGTGGACCATCGCAGAATCTAGGAAGTTTTTATCGGTTGCAACTGTGCGAATCGCTTCGATTAATTCAGCCGCTGCGGAACGTTTTAAGACGTAGCCAGAAATACCTAAAGAAACCAACGCGATCAAATAGGCGCGGTCTGCGTTTGCAGTGAGAGCCAGAAGTCGACTTTCAATTCCCAAACGACGAAGTTCCTTGACCATTGCAATGCCATTCATTTCAGGCATACTGATATCGAAAACCACCACGTGCGGACGGTTTTCAAGAATCGCAGCAATCGCTTCCTTGCCATTTGCCGCTTCGCCTATGACCTTTAGATCCGGCTGTGCATCGACAAGCAATTTCAATCCCTGTCGAACAATTTCGTGATCGTCAACCAATAATACACCTATAGTATCCATTGGCTTATTCCTTGATGGGTAATATTGGGACTCTTGCAAATAGCGTTGTACCTTTGCCAGCAACGGATTCAATTTCCAGACTTCCGCCAACCGATGCAAGTCGTTCCTTCATTCCAAGAAGGCCCAGTGGCTGGCGAACCATTGAGTTTTCGGCTGAGGCATCGACTTCAAATCCAATCCCTTGATCCTCCACAATTTCGACCGCCGAGTCTCGTTGCATTTCAAGGACAATACTAACATGCCTACTTCCCGAGTGCTTAGCTACGTTGTTTAGCGATTCCTGCAGTACTCGGTAGAGTGTTAGGGACGTCTCCGAAACGAGTCTCTGCTCTTCCCAGTTTCGGCATTCGAAATCCACTGAGATCTTGACGCGTTGACGCCAGAGTTCCAAAAAACTTCCAATGGCAGTACGAAGTCCAAGTTCATCGAGAGAAGGAGGCCGCAGGTCGAACGCTAAATCGTGAATTACTTGCGACAACCTATCGAGGATTTCGTTTACTTCTTGAAAACACGCATTTACCTCGTTTTGGTTTTCGATTGTTGCAATGTCGACAGCCCGTTTCATTCCAAGTTGCAACGCGATGATTTCTTGTCCGCATTGGTCATGAAGCTCCTGGGAAATGTGACGCCGCTCCTCTTCCTGGAGACGTACAAACCGTCGCAACAAGGTAATTCGTTCTTCTTCTGCGGAGCGTCTCCTTTGAATTTCCAATTCGAGATCCAATTGTTTTTTTCTAAGTTGGTTTGCACTGGTCGTTGCACGGCAATTTGCCAATTGCATCCACTCGCTCAACAAAATGCTTGAAAATCCTACGACGATGTAAAGCGCGAGTCCAACTTGCATTTCAAGTCCAGAAATGGCTATCGAACCTCGCGAAGTTGAAAAGAAAAATGCAGCGGCGAGAAACCCGACGACTAACGCAATTACTGCAGGCCATAAACCACAAAACCATGAAATGAAGATAATAGCCAACACGTATGTAACGAATGGGTGACTAGTACCAACGATTGGATCCACCAGCATTCGGATCCATGTCGCTGCGACTATGGCCCCAAACGCAATCAGGTATTTCGCGATTGTACCTAGTTGCTTCCGTTGTACTGGCGGCTGTCGAAGTGATGTTTCTGTAGTCGTTATAGAACTCCAACACTTAACGCACTTGGAAGGCAAGGAATAGATACGCTGGAAACACATTAACCTAACACAATTGATTACAATTGCCAAAGGGGATGATCGCTTCCCTTCGTAGGTGAACGGTAGTTTTAATCCTCTCTCAGTTTTGGGTAATCCATCATCGTCAACAGGACCGTTAATGTAAATGGATCATCGTCGCAGTCGTCAGGCAAGCGTGATCGTAATCCTTTAGAATCGGCTCGCATCAAAGCATTCGTTCGGTTGCTCCCACTTTTATTCGTATGCTACATCATCGCCTATGTCGATCGAACCAATGTGGCGGTTGCCAAGCTAACGATGAGCGAGGATCTGCCGGCTTTCGATAGCTGGGTCTTCGGTTTTGGTGGCGGAATCTTTTTCCTAGGGTACTTTTTGCTCGAAATCCCAGGCTCGTTGATTGTTGAACGTTGGAGCGCGAGAAAATGGATTTGCAGAATCATGGTAACATGGGGATTCATGGCAGCGGCCACAGCCTTCGTTACGACGCCGATGCAGTTCTATATCGTTCGATTCTTGTTGGGAGTTGCTGAAGCAGGCTTCTTTCCTGGAGTCATCGTCTATTTGACCCATTGGTTTCCATCCAAGGATCGGGCTCGCGCGATTTCGTATTTCTTGATCGCTTCCCCGCTTGCGATGATCATTGGTCCAGCCATTTCGAGGCTGTTTATCGATATTGGAAGATCGCACTTGGTGGATGGAGTCGCGGTAACCAATCCCTTGGTATTGGGGCTAAAGGGATGGCAATGGATTTATATTTTCTGGGGAATTCCAGCAGTCATCGCTGGAATAGTAGTGTTGTTTTACCTCACCGATCGACCCAGGCATGCCAAATGGCTCACGCTTGAAGAACGCGATGCATTGGAGACAGAACTGGCTCGTGAAAAGGCCTTGCGCGCGAATGTCCAGCACCAGTCCGTACTGGCGGGGTTGACCAGTCCCAGAGTTCTATTGCTCTCGTTGGCTTACTTTGGAATCGTTACTGCAAACTACGGCATCGAGTTCTTTCTGCCGAGTATTTTGACACAATGGTATGCACTTGAGCCATCGCGAGTTGCCTTGCTGGTAATGATTCCATCGTTGCTAGTCATACCTGGCCAGCTTTTTATAGGCTGGAGTTCAGATCGTTTCCACGAGCGTCGCTGGCACTCCGTTTTGCCGGTCGTAATCGGAGCGACTTTCTTATTTTTATCTCCTTTCACGAGAGGCGACATCTATGTGACCATGATTTGTTTCTCGATCGCCATAGCTGGAATGAAGTCCTATATGCCTGCCTTTTGGTCACTACCTAGCCTTTTTCTGACGTCATCGGCTGCGGCGGGTAGCGTGGGAATGATCAACTCGCTCGGTAACTTAGGCGGATTTCTTGGCTCAGCGGTCATGGGATACTCGGACAAAAACCTTGGATCGTATGTTTACGGATTGTACTTTTTGAGCTTCACGAGCATCCTTTCTGCGGCGTTGATTACGGTAATACCTTTGCGAACCCCCCCCGATAACCCAACACCTCCGACGTGAAATCGCTTTTAGCCAATTCCCCCTGCATCTTGCGTGGATAAAGGCGTTTCGATTCTTGTGGCAGAATGGAGCATCGAAACAGCCGTATAGATAACGACAACAACGACGAGCCAACTTACATAGTGCAGAGGTAGTTCTTTGACAATCCATGCCGCAACGGCAACACCTGGTAAGCCAAGCAATGTCAGACCGAGCGCGGCCTTGGGATCATATTTTCCAGAACGAACGAATCGAAAACTCGCTACCGGCATCAGAAACGCGCACGATCCCATCATTAATGGAAACGCTGCTTTTTGATTCATTCCCAATAAGCTCACCATGATCATAATAGGCGCGTAGGCACCGACGCCAATAGTCATCAAGGCACCAAAAATAAAATTACCCGCGATTCCGAGAGCAAGATTTACGCCGGTAAGCCCCAACGAATTGCCTCCCGATGGAATCCACCCACTCAACTTCGCCACGATTAAACTAACGGCGATAAGCAGCGC
>JAYVBW010000757.1:0-3398 GCA_043750255.1 Pirellula sp. | reverse complement strand
TCTTAGGGCTCGGATATGGTTGCATATTGAACTCGTCTCCCGCTCTCGCAGACAATCGTTATTTCGTTTCGATAGCAGCTTTACGAGTGGATGCAGGGGACGAAAACCAAGTTCCCAAGGTTTTTCCGACGACAGCTTGGGTCAATCAAAATTTAGATAATCGCAATGCGAAAATCTTGTTGATTGGGGAAGCGAGAGCGTTCGAATTCCTCGCCCGTGTCGAGTACAGCACCTGCTTTGATATCAATCCGGGCGAAGTCTATCTGAGAGGAAGATCACGGACCGAACAACTGGCAACACTTAGACAACGCGGCATTACCCACATCTTGGTCCTGTGGGCTGAGATACATCGTTATAGGTATCCAAAAAATTATGGCTTTAGCGATTGGCCACGGCCAAGCGACATCCAGAAACTGGTCGACGAGGGAGTAGCAAGCCGCGTCGACTGGGGATTCTCAAATTCTTTTGCTGAACTCTTGGAAGTCAATTAAAAGCGGCAAAATAGATCGCCGTTCAGGTCTAAACTTGTCAAGTTTGCCCACAAACCTCCTTAACTAGGATTTGTGGGCATTCCTGGAAAGAGTTACAATCCCGACGGATCTACCATTCCAAGTTACGTTCAAACGGGTAGGTTCTGTATTTTGCGTTTCAACATCTCGTCCTCCTTGTGGAGATCCTCCGTGCAAGTCAACGTTTCAGCTCGCCATGGCCACCTAAAGCCCGAAGACCAAGCTATCATCATTGAAAAGGCAGGGAAAGTGCGGCGATTGTTTGATCGAATCAATGCGATCGAAGTGACCGTGGATCTCGAGCATTTGGATAAGCCCACCGTCGAAATCAACGTTTCGGCTGAACATTCGCCCGACTTTGTCGCCACGGCTCAAGCCCAATCGATCCTAGCGGCGTTGGATTTAACGATTGGGAAAGTGGAGCAGCAAATTCGAAAACACAAAGAAAAAGTAACCGATCACAAGGCTACTCCAGTCAAACACACGGGCAACAACGAAGTCTAGGCTTTGCGATTGTCGATTTCAACCTTTTATTTATCCATTCCACTTTTCGATTCCAAATCGCAGTTTCCTTCGAAATGGTGCCGGAATCGCTGGTTAGTTGCAAGGGTCCTCAAGTAATGAAGTTTGATGTATTTATATCTCGAAAAGCGATTTGTGCAGAGCTTACTGCGACAACCAAGGAAGGCGTGATCACGGAATTGGTCCAGTCACTCGTTAACGCTGGTGACATCAAGGCAGCGGACCAAGCTGACATTATCAAAGCCATTATGAAACGAGAGGAATTAGGCAGTACCGGCATCGGTCGAGGTGTTGCCGTTCCGCACACGAAACATGCGAGTGTCGAAAAGCTCATCGGAACCGTCGGCGTGAGCCAGACCGGCCTGGACTTTGAGTCGCTTGACGGCCAAGTTGCCTCACTTTTCTTCTTGCTAGTATCGCCCCCGGACCGCCCCGGCGATCATTTGAGGGCACTAGAAAACATCTCGCGTCAGCTAAGAGACGACATGTTTTGCCGTTTGTTGCGTCAATCCAAAACGATAGAAGATATTTCCCAACTACTCGTCGAAGCTGACGGAAATCAATTCGGCAGCTAACATTCCATTCGCTTAAAAAAAGTATGTCAACGGCCATCCAACATTGCACGGTCACTGTCAACAATCCCGAGGGATTGCACATGCGGCCAGCAGACAAACTGGTTCGCGCTGCGGCTGGCTTTCAATGCCAGATCGAGCTTGAACGCGCCGGTCAGATAGCCGACTGCCGGAGCATTTTGAGCCTGTTGACCCTCGGTGCCACCCAGGGATCCGAGTTGGTGCTTCGGGCGCAAGGACCGGACGCAGATGAGGCCATTCGCGTCATCCGGTTGATGTTCGATCAGCAATTCGATGAACTCAATGTCGAACATTCGACATAGTTGCTTTTAAATCTCGTGGATTTTCGAGCGTATTGATTCGTATAAACGGTTGCCGATAGCGACCAACAAACCAGATAGATCATTTCAGCATGCTGGAATTGCAGGGCATCGCAGTTTCGCCCGGTGTCGCCATTGGACGAGCAATCGTGTTTGATCGCGAGGGCTACCGAATTACTCGTTGCTTGGTCGCCGTCGGTGAAGACGAACGCGAATGGGAGCGGTTTGTCGATGCAGTAAAACAAGCCTACGATAAACTCGAAACAAGCCGACAATCCACGACAGCCCAGTTGGGCGAACGGCTTGGCAATATCTTTTCAGCCCAACAGCAGATCCTGCATGACCCCCATCTACAGTCGGAACTGGAGAGCCTCATTCGATCCAAGACCTACTCTGCTGAATATGCAGTTAGCGAGGTCTTTACCAAGTACGCGTCGGCTTTTCGCAAAGCCACCAGCACGTTTTTATCCGAAAGAGCAGCCGATATTCGCGACGTGGAGAGGCTCCTCTTAGAGGCGCTCACCGGGCAGCCAACTGCAACACTCAAACAGTTGCCGCACGAAGCAATTGTAGTCAGCCACGATCTGACTCCCGGCGAAACGGCTGCCTTCGACCGAGAGAAGGTTCTTGGTATATGTACAGAGGCTGGTGGACCAGGCGGACATACCGCGATTGTCGCTCGCGGCATGGAGATCCCAGCCGTCGTAGGCGTCGGCAATTTTCTACACAACATTCGAAGCGGCGATGAGGTCATCGTGGACGGCCATTTGGGCCGCATCATCGTTTCACCTGATGAAGCAACTCGCGATCACTACATGCAGCGTCGGCGATTTCGACAATCGATCGCGACGCAGTTGGAAGAGATTCGCGACTTACCTGCGTGCACCAGCGATGGTGTACGCATCGAGTTGATGGCAAACGTCGAGTTCCCAAACGAAGCACTTTCGTGCGTCGCTCGCGGAGCGGATGGCGTTGGCCTATACCGAACAGAGTTCCTTTATCTGGGGCGCGACCAAGAGCCTACGGAAGAGGAACACTATCAAGCGTACGCGCAAGTAGTGCGTGATATGCAGAACCGGCCCGTCGTCATTCGCACACTCGACCTCGGTGCGGACAAAATGGGCATGACGATGCCAGCAGAACCGGAAAACAATCCGTTTCTCGGTCTGCGAAGTATCCGTTTGAGCCTTCGAAACCCATCGCTTTTTCGCATTCAAGTCCGCGCAATCCTACGCGCGGCTTGTTTGGGGGATGTGCGTATTATGTTTCCAATGATCACCACACTGGATGAGTTGCGTAGCGCTCGCTTCCTGCTCCGCTCCGTGTCGGAGGATCTAGCGTCGGAAGGCAAACACATTCCATGTGCAGTTCAAGTTGGGATGATGGTCGAAGTCCCTGCTGCAGTTCTTATGCTCGATCGATTTATCGACGAAATCGATTTTGTGAGTATCGGAACCAATGACTTGACTCAATAT
>JAYVBW010000756.1:0-4437 GCA_043750255.1 Pirellula sp. | reverse complement strand
ACTTCCAACGGGCCATGCATCCGCGCCCGATCGGTGATGTCCTCCTCTAGTCGTTCTACCGTCTCTAGAATGCGAGTGTCGGTGGTTGGAGATACGATGTAATCGGGCGGATACGAGGCAATTTGCTGCGACAGATAGATTCGCGACAAATGAGTCCAACGTCGCTCGCGTTCGCGCTCATCCAATTCCCCTGTCGTCATCTCCGGCACAATCCTCATTCGCAACGATTTGATCCGTGGAATAATTGAATCGACAACCGTCTTGCCTAACCACTCTTGTTCCAATGGACAGAGCAGATGGTCAACAAGTCTCTGCTGACGTTCCTCGATGTTCCCTTGCTGAGCCGCACCTAAGTACTCAATTTCTTTTAGACTAAGCATGGCCAGCGTGATGCGATGAATACGTTTCAAGGTCGTCGTCTCCCTCAGCAGCGTCCACGTCAGCCGCTTCTCCAGTGCGTCCAACGTCGGATCGACCGATTTTTCAAGATCGCCATGAAACACATATTTGATCGCCACCGGGTGAATAACCACTTTGCCGGTGCCTCCATCCTTTGCCCGTCGCTTAGCCGCCGTCCTAGCCATGAAGGCCACCCCATCCAGTAGGGGTTGCAGTCGATCGTTGGTGCGAAAAACGGTCCCCTCAGGAAACACCACCAATGGTCGTTTTGGATTGGTAAGCATATCGATGGCAGTATCAAGCGATTGTCGATCGAGGCCCTCACGATAGACACTGAATGCTCCCATCGTGCTGAGCGCCCACTTCTGCCAACGACTTTGCTGAAACAAGTGCCAGCTTGCCATCGCAAACATGGGAACTTGTGCATCGCTGGCTAAGAATGCCATTACCAGCGGGTCCGCGTAGCGACAGTGATTGGGTGCGAGCAAGACACCGTGTCCCTTTCGCATCGATTCTCGCAAGTGATCCACTCCATGAAGCTGATGCGATACAACTCCTTCAAATTTTCGCAGATACCACGGGACGATGCCAAGCTTGAGAATCACTTTGGGTAGAAAATTTCCGCGATGCGGAGGCACAAACTGGTATGGTTTTTCAATGATGATGTCTTGCATGATTCAATCGTTTTTGAGAATCGGGTTGCATGGCGGAGTTTCGGAACCCAGCAGCAAGCGCCCAAGAACACTCCCACTGAATTGTAGGTGTTCATCCGGGTCTAAAGTATCATGCGACATTGCCAGCCAATTTAGGCCCAAGGCTAGCGCCCGCCGGTTCAAGGAATTGCAAACACCGGAGCTACTGACCTACGTTGTGGCATATCCTTTTGGATGGGCCTGGTGCCATCGCCATGCCGTATCGACGATGTCTTCAATTTCAATGTACTTGGGTTTCCAGTCAAGGCTTGATTGCGCCAGACTGCTATCGGCGATCAAGCACGCGGGATCCCCGGGGCGTCGTTCTGAGTAAACGACTGGGATCGCGTGCCCAGTTACCTTTCTACAAGCTTCGATAACTTGCAGCACGCTGTGGCCAATGCCAGAGCCTAAGTTCATTTGCAGGACAGCGTTTGGTTTTAGTTTTAGCAAAGCGGAAATGTGCGCCGTTGCTAAGTCCTCGACGTGAATGTAATCGCGGATGCAAGTCCCGTCAGGGGTCGGATAATCGTTGCCAAAAACCGAGATGCTTTGGCGTTGCCCCAGTGCGACCTGCAAGACGATTGGAATAAGATGGCTTTCCGGATCGTGGTCTTCGCCGATCGTTCCGTCTGCGGATGCGCCAGAGGCGTTGAAGTAGCGAAGTGCTGCGACTCCGAACCCGTAGGCATGTGCGTAATCGGAAAGTGCGTGTTCCACGACGAGCTTGGTAAAGCCGTAGGGGTTGATCGGATTCTGCGGCGTGTCCTCTGAAATCGGCATCTTGTCTGGCTGGCCGTAGGTTGCGGTCGTACTTGAGAAAACAAATCGCCAAACACCTGCGGCCCGCATGGCTTCGAGCAACTCGAACGTCGCCGTCACGTTATTCTGGTAGTACATGGCGGGATGCTGTACAGATTCGCCGACCAGTGCATAGGCCGCAAAATGCATGACGGCTTCGATCTCTTTTTCCTGCATGACCCGCATGAGCAACGCACGATCTGACAGATTGCCCTCAATGAGAATGTCATTCGGGACGCTTTCCCGATGGCCGCGGGAAAGATTGTCGTAAACCCAAACCGTGTGCCCGAGTGACCTAAGTAGCTTTACTGAATGCGAGCCAACGTATCCTGCTCCACCAACAACCAATATCTTCATTCCAAAGTTCCCCGAAAAATCATTACAATCGAAAGCCCCAATGGCTCGTTTGGATCACACAATCGTATTTCGTTAGATCGACCACTGGGAGCGGATATTTGAATCATGGCTGTTAGCAAGCTAAAGAAACTCAAACAAGCGGCCACCGAACCCCCAAAGCCATTTGAAACGATGGCGGGCTGGATCGAACGTTACACGGTTTACTTACGGAGCGAATGCCATTTGGCGGAAAACACCGTACAAGCGTACCGTCGCGACTTAGAGCATATGAAAGAATGGCTCGATGGTCGCTCCCCCACCGTCTTGGGAATCTCCGATTTGACCGACTTTGCTGCTTTTCTTAAGAACAAAAAACTGGCGGCAACCTCGATTTCTAGGCATATTGTGGCGATTCGCATGTTTTACAAGTTTCTGCAGCTTGAGAGCGCGATCGCGGACAATCCAGCCGAATTACTTACCACGCCCAAAGTCTGGCAACGAGTTCCCAAGGTTTTGAGTATTGCGCAAATCGATCGATTTCTAGCGGCACCGCAAAAATTCGATCCGCACTGGATTCGCGACCGCGCCATCCTCGAACTGATGTATGCGACCGGTTGCCGTGTCTCCGAAATCAGCAACCTCTTGATCGCTAACGTTAACTTGAAGGACGGTTATTGCTTGGCCGAGGGCAAAGGAAGCAAGCAACGCATGGTGCCGATAGGAGAGCGCGCCGTGGAAGCCATCGAGCTATATCTTGTGGAATATAGACCCATCCTTGCAGCTAACCGTGAATTGGCACAATCCCCTTGGTTGATCCTTTCGCGAACCGGACAGCGATTGCGACGTGAGGCGATTTGGGAATTGATCAAGCGTTTTGCGCTCCGAGCCGGGATCGATTCCGAGGTTAGCCCGCACACATTGCGCCATTCGTTCGCAACGCATTTATTGGCGGGGGGTGCGGATTTGCGATTGATCCAAGAAATGCTCGGCCACGCTAGTATTCAAACAACACAGATTTACACGCACGTCGAGCATAGTAAATTGAAGAAGATCCACCAAAAGTTCCACCCAAGGGGTTGATAACCGTATCCGCAAAAATATTCCAGAGCCAATGATGAAAGTAATTAAACCAACTTGCCAGCGGTCTCACCGACAGGAACTTCTGTTCTGGCCGGTCGCAGCGATGACCGCATCCCTGGCCGGAGCCGTCTCGTTTATGTTGTTCCTCATCCGGGATCTCGATAACCCATTTCAGGGAGATTGGCATGGCAGTCCGGCCCTGATCCTGGCGGCTGCGGATCCGATAGACATGTAAGGCCAACGGGAAAAGCAACCGCAACAACTAACCGCCGCTATGGTAACCGCCGATATGAATTCAAAATTGCGATCATCTACGAGCCAAGTTGACGGTCTTAGCAAGACCTTCGCTGAATTACAAAAGACAATTCTAATCGACCTAACGCGATCAGAGAGAATGCTGAAGATGTTTTTTCGCATTCCAATCCTGCAAGTCTGCGCTTTGCTTGCTTCCGCATTGATTTGCGTTCAATGTGGCTGCGGTTCAGAGACCGAACGAACGAAAGAACGGCTCAGCCCGTCGATTCATGAGCAAGTATTGGCTGTTCAGCACGGGGACTCTCGCGAAATTCGATCTGATGTACCTATTGATGAAGCGGGATTCGAACAACTTCGTGGATTAATAGGACTTGAAGTGCTTTCGCTGACGCACGCGGACGTACACGACAAAATCGCGGATGTATTGTCAAGCCTCAAAGGCCTTCGCCAAATTCGACTTGAGAAAGCGCCTATCGGAGATCAGTCGGCGAGAGCGATCGGCAATCTCCCCATATTATCGTCGATTAATTTGCCAAACTGCATCATATCCGACGAGGGAATAAAGGATTGGCCATTATTGAACGAACTGGTCCTGTTACGAATAGGAAGCCCGAATTTGAGCGACTTTTCCATTGAAACGGTTGCGAAAATGACGTCGCTTAAGTTTTTACATCTTATCGACGTTCCAATTACAGACGTAGGGCTTAAGCATCTGTATGGTATGGAACACTTGGAATCCTTTTATCTAGACGGCGGTCGTGTCACTGAAGACGGTTTGACGGCACTGCTTGAGGCAATGCCAAAACTACATTTTCATCGAGATCAACAGCATCTGCCAAACGATCCGCGTGCAAACGGACACGGGAAACATTAG
>JAYVBW010000755.1:0-2949 GCA_043750255.1 Pirellula sp. | reverse complement strand
GCCAATGCCTCGCCTTTTGTTTAGCAAAATGTTTCTAGCCATTGTCTTCGCAATTTCGTTTGCGGAAGGAATTGAAAAAAACCGTGCTCAGGAGCCCTATTCGGTCGGCTGGGCTTGGTCCGCCAAGGAAGTCGAATCGGCAGGAGATTCGTTTTGGCCTCAATTTCGTGGTCCGACTGGCGATGGGCATGCAAAACAGGAGGCCAACCCACCCGTGAATTGGAGTGAAACGGAAAACGTGCGTTGGCGGACCGAGATTCCCGGCAAAGCTTGGTCTTCCCCGGTCGCTTGGGGCGACACGATCTGGGTAACGACTGCGACCGAGAACGGTCTAGTTATGTCGGCGATTGCACTCGATCGCAAATCAGGGGCGATTCGATGGAACAAAGAAGTGTTTACAAATACGGAAACCCAAAAGGATTTTCATGCCTTCAATTCCTACGGTTCGCCTACTCCCGTTGTCGATGCGGAGCATCTCTATGTCTCGTTCGGTTCGTATGGTACTGCCGCGTTAAAGCGAGATAGCGGCGAGATCGTCTGGCAACGACGCGATTTGCAGTGCAATCACTTTCGTGGCCCTGGTTCGTCGCCGATCCTCTTTCGCAATTTGCTGATTTTTCACATGGACGGACATGACAAGCAGTTTGTCGTTGCCTTGGACAAGAAGACAGGCGCAACCGTTTGGAACGTAGATCGCAACGTGGACTATGGAACTGACGACGGTGACGTCAAAAAAGCATTTGGAACGCCACACATCATTGAAGTTGCGACGCCTGGCTCGTCCAAAGAGCAAATCCAAATGATCAGCACAACCTCCAAGGCTGTACTTGCCTATGATCCCACTAATGGCAAGGAATTATGGCGGGTCCGATACTCCGAGTTTTCATCGGCGACGAGACCGCTTTTCGACGGCCAATATATCTACTTGAACACAGGTTTTAGCAAGGGAAAGTTGATTGCGATTAAAGCTGGCGGCAGCGGTGACATCACTCAAACACACGTCGCATGGGAAGCAGCGAAAGCGATCGGCAGCAAACCATCGCCGCTGCTCATTGGCAGCAATACTATTTGTACGTTAGACGACCGCGGCGTATTGAGTGCCATGGAACGAGCCACCGGGACTCTCGTTTGGCAAGAACGACTTGGTGGCGACTTTAGTGCCTCACCGATTTTCGCTGGCGACCGCATCTACTGTTTTGATGAAAAGGGAAAAGGGCACGTTTATTCGATCGATGGCCAGCAACTCGGTCTGAACACGCTGGAAGCAGGTTGTCTTGCATCGCCAGCGGTTGTTGGCAATGACCTGATTGTGCGAACGCGATCTGCTGTGTACTGTATTGGGACAGGGGAGTAGCCCAACGCCAATACGATGGCAAACTGGGGAAGCAAAACAAACTGCCAGCCGCTTCGCGGGTTAAACGAGACGCAATGCCCAACACGGACGAACTACTTGCACAAACTTGGCAAGTGCATCAGCAAGGAAATGCCGCACATGCAGAGCAGGTTTATCGCTCGGTTCTGCAACGTGAGCCCAATAATATCAATGGCTGGTGCTATCTCGGAATCGCACTTCATGATTTGCGAAAATATGCTCATTCGGTAGAAGCGTACGAGCGGGCCCTGGCCCTGCAATCCAATTTTCCCGTCGCCCTCAATAACATGGGCAATTCTCTTAGATATCTAGGCCGAGTTCACGAAGCGGACAATGCCTTCCAAAAAGCCATCGACCTATCGCCAGACTATTTCAATGCGTATCGAAACCGAGGAACTTTGCACGCTTGGACGGGCAGAGTGGACCTTGCGTTCAAGTACTACCATCAAGCGATGCAACTCAATCCGGCTGATGCTGAGCTTCATCGAAACCTCGGTGTTATCCACCTTTATCAGGGAAATTTCAGAGAGGGCTGGCGTGAGTATGATTTTCGCTGGCAATGCGCTGAAGCGATCCAGCATCCCTACAAACAACCAAAATGGCGAGGCGAACCCCTTGAGGGGAAAACGGTTTTGCTTTATTGCGAACAAGGACTTGGCGATACAATCCATTTTGTTCGGTTTGCCAAGGAGCTTAAGGATCGGGGCGCGAAAACAATTGTCCATATCCAGCCACCGCTGCTCGCATTGCTACAAGGGTGCACAGGCATTGACTATCTTCTCCCAAACTCGTTAAAAATCGATCAGCCGTTTGATTACCACTGTTCGCTTTTGGATGTTGCGGCCGTGTTGCAGATCGACGACACAAGTATTCCTAACCAAGTCCCATACATTGACATCCCGAAACACTTGATCGATTACTGGCGAGGTGTTCTGTCACGAGAATTGCCGCCTGCAAAATTGCGTGTTGGAATCGTATGGCAAGGAAACCCAGACCACCAAGCCGACATGTTTCGCTCACTCCCGCTGAGCGCTTTGACGCCCTTGACGGAAATTGAAGGTATCCAATTGATCAGTTTGCAGCGAGGTGCTGGGACGGAACAACTTAAGAACTGGAAAGGGAGCAAAATCATTTATTGCCTACCGGAGAACGTCGATCAAACTAGCGGTGCCTTCATGGACACATCCGCGATCCTTCACTTATTAGATTGGATCGTCACGAGCGACACATCGATGGCCCATTTGGCAGGTGCGCTTGCAAGACCGACGTGCGTTATGTTGGGCTATACGCCCGATTGGCGTTGGCTGCAAAATCGACCCGATAGCCCATGGTATCCAACTTGCAAACTGTTCCGTCAACCCGAAGTTGGCGATTGGGCGACGGTCGTCCATGAAGTTGCTCAGCATATTGGTACCCGGCCATGAAATGCCCCCCATATTCATCTCGGGGAATCGGGACCATCACTCTAGAAAAGGTGGTCAGCACCCCCCGTCTTAAGGCGGACAGCAGACTGAAATCTACCGTGGGAGGAGACCATTGTCTCGTGTTTTTTCAGCAGCGATAGCTGCGACAGCGAA
>JAYVBW010000754.1:0-9019 GCA_043750255.1 Pirellula sp. | reverse complement strand
TCGTCGAAAGTCTACTTACGCAGACTTTGATCATCCACGTCATACGCACAAACAGGATCCCTTTCCTACAAAGCCGGGCATCTTGGCCGCTACTGGTAACGTCGTTTGTCACCATGCTAATCGGGATAGCCATTCCATTTACTCTCGTTGGTGAGTACCTCGGCTTTACCGTGTTGCCGAGACTCTATTGGCCACTGTTGGGGGTTTCCCTATTATGCTACGTTTTGCTGACGCAGGCAGTGAAAACCTGGCTTCTACATAGGAAGTGGATATAGGAAAATCCCGCCTAAATCGTAGGCGCATGAAATCACGATCGTCGAATGGAAATCGTTAGAAATGACTACACAATTCATCCGCCGTAACGCAAGCCCAGTCCGTTCGTCTGTGAGAAAGTTTGTTCGTCTGAGAGGTTGGGCTTCTCGTTCAAATTTTGGCAAGAGTTTGGTCGAAAACAAGCACCCTAAGTTGCCTGGCTATCCAAGCCTATCTTACGTCGGAACTGAATACGAAGTATCACGTACAATTGCCCTAGGACTGGTATTTTTCATTCTGCCACTCGTTCTATCTATCAATCGCAACTAAGAATCAGCCATTTTCGCAGGGTGGCTGGGGTGGTTGCGATTTCTTGATCGCAACTTGCAGGCCCTCTGACTAAAGTTGGAAATTCGATTCCTGTTTCAAAAAAAGCCTCGCTGTAGATCTTCAACCTTCTACAACGAGACTTGACTCACGGGTCTAAGACTCCCGATTTTCCATTTCCAATCCTGATCATTACCAATCCGCTTCGCAAGTAACGGGGCAACTTTCTTCTCGGTGTCATTGTCTGTGGCATCCGTGCAATCGCTTCTTTGCGCCCAGCCAAGCGTTCGCTTGTTTAAGGATTAGAGGGCGACGATGCTGCCAAGGACTGAGACATTGCAGACTTGGATTCGGCATTGGCTAAAACCTGATTAGCAGAAACGACCTGCGATTGGAGCATACCAATCATTTGCTTCTTTTGGGCTTGAGCAAGTACCATGGCATGGCGATGGTAGGAGCTATTGCGGTGGTTGCCACGATATTGTGCTTAGGCGGTTGCCATCGACGACAACACGGTAAAAACGACGCGAGTCCAATGAGTTTCGACACTATGGAGCCTTTCTGCAAACCCAGATTTTACGTTCAAATCGCAATTGCATTCGTAAAAATATTGATTACAAAACCTTCAGACCTATTCCAGATGCGGCATTCGTGTTTACCCGTGCGGCAAGCTCGTTGCATTGGCCGGAGTTCGCTTGCCATAGAATGAATAAAGCAATGGTACCAAGTTGAACAACAGCAACGTCATAGACATTCCACCCACGACAACGATTGCCAGCGGACGCTGCGATTGCGATCCAACTTTCGTCGCAAAGGCTGCTGGAAGAAGCCCAAGAATCGCTGCCAAAGCGGTCATCGTAATAGGTGTGATCAAATGCTCGGTCCCTCGGATTATCGAATCCTTTAGCGAATGCCCAGAACTACGCAGACCATTGAAAGAACTCACCATCAACAGACCATTCATCACCGCGACCCCAAGGATCGATATGAATCCAACTGCAGCACTAATGTTAAAATTCAAGCCAGTCAGCAACAGTGCCCACACGCCACCTAAGCTCATGGCAACAACGTTCATGTAAACAACCAGTGCGTCGAGCAGCGAAAAGAAGGCAAGATACAACATGACCAGGATCAGAGCCAAAGCAATGACGACCGTCCCAATCATGCGCTGTTCGGCTTCTTGCATTTGCTGAAATTCACCGCTCCAGGTTGCCGAGTATGCACCTGTCAATACACCGTCGATCGCTTGCTTGGCCTCTGTGACCGTACTGGCGAGATCGCGATCACGGACCGCAAACTTGACCGCAATTAGCCGCCTACCATCTTCGCGATTGATTACCGAAGCACCGCTGCTGACAAACGTTCCTTGCGAGTCCGGACGACCATTTGAATCAAGCGGTGTTACCAAATCGCTCAATGGTCGTCGCGGCGTTTTAGGCAGCAAATTGGTCGCATCTTGCAATACTGTTCCGGTTACCGATGGGAGCTCCATTTTCGACCCTGTAGATTCCGCTCTCGCGGATACACCCGCAGCACTCGAAGGGTTTTCATCTCGAACCACATCGACGGGGATCTTTAATATATTCTCAAGCGAGTCGCGCAAATGCTCGGGCCACCTCAGCGCGATGTCAAATCTTTTCTCACCCTCAATCATCTGACTGAAGGCGCTGCCACCAACTGCCGTCGAGATCACATCGTTAATGTCCGCAACCCGAACGCCCCACGCTGATGACTTCCGCCTGTCAATCGGAAACGCAACGTTGGTCTGCCCTAAAATGCGAAAGACTCCTACGTCGGTAACACCTGGAACCGTTCTGATCTTTCGCTGAACGGTGTTTGCCAACGACTCGAGTTCATCCAGATCTGGACCGAAGATTTTAATGGAGTTCTCGCCTTTGACTCCCGAGAGGGATTCCATAACGTTGTCCCGAATGATTTGAGAAAAATCCCAACTCGCTCCCCGAACTTGCGTTTCCAAGGTTTGGCTCATGGCATCCACGAGTTCCGATTTTGTCCGTTGCCTTCCCAGCGAATCGATAACTGGCCAAGCGGATTTTGGTCGCAAGGGAACGAAACACTGAGCCTCGTTGACACCCGTTGGGTCGGTTCCATCATCTGGACGCCCAACTTGCGAAGCGATCAGTTCAACCTCGGGGAACGCGATCACTAAGTCTCGAACTCGACGCGTGTTATCGACGATTTCGGCCATGGCAATATTGGCTGGAAACGTGCCCCGAATCACGAGATTCCCTTCCTCTAGTTCCGGCATAAACTCGCGTCCCAGCATCGGCAGCGCGGCAAGCGTTGATGCGAGTATCCCGAGGATGATGCCGGACGCAATGACTGGATGCTGAAGCATCCACTTGAGTTGACTCATGAACAGTCGATGAATCGACCGAACCAAAAAATTGGGTCTCGAAGGCTTCAAATTCTTAAAGAATAGCGAACATAGTACTGGCGAGATTGTTAACGAAAGCAGCAATGCACCGCCCAATGCAAATGCATACGTATCGGCCATCGGCCCAAAGATCTGCCCCTCAGGCCCCCGCAAAGTAAACAAAGGTAACAGAGCGCAGACCATGATCAGCGTCGAGAAAAATAGACTTCGTTGAACCTCTTGCGCCGCCGTTAATACACGTTGCTGCACCGATTCATGATGGGCGCTGGGATGGCTCATTTTGCGATAGATGTGCTCAACCATGATTACTGTCGAATCCACGATGATGCCGAAGTCCACCGCCCCAATCGACAGAAGGTTTGCGGACTTGCCTCGCAACATCAATGCTCCGAATGCGAACATTAGGGCCAAAGGAATATTGATCGCAACAATGAGTGCCGTCCTGAGGCTACCCAAAAAAACAATCAGGATAACGGTTACGAGAACCAGACCTACAAGCAGGTTCTCATGAACGGTATCTGTTGTCACGCCGATAAGGCTAGTTCGATCGTAATAGGGATCGATCTCGACGCCCGGCAGCAGCTTACCGGAACGATTCAGTTCCTCGATCTTGCGTTTGACCAACTCCAGTGCGGCCAGCGAACGCTCACCTTTTCTCAAAAGAACAATCCCTTGGACGACGTCGTTTTCATTGACATAGTTTTGGCGGCTTTTCCCCGTGTCTAGCGCCTTCGGCTTGTTGTTGTCAACTGCGGCTAGCGCCGTCAACTCTACTCGTTTCGCGAGCCCAATTTGACCTTGCCGAATTTGGTAGTCGACCACCACTCCTTCTAGTCCAAGCTTGAATTCGTCGTTGACCACTCCACCTTCGACGATCATATCGACGCGTACCGGCACATTGTTGACGGCACCAATTACGATTTGCCGGATCTCTTGAATGCGTTTTAGTTCTTCTGACCTTAGGTAGCGAGCCGCTTCCGAAGGAGTTCCGAAAGCGACAGCTTTGTCCATCGCATCTTCTCCTCCTCCGATCAACCCAACCGCTCGGATCACCTGGACGTTGTTGCCTTGAGTGATGAAGCTGCCGCCTACGTTGGCGTTGCTATCACGAATCGAGTTTTCCAACTCGCTCAGCGTGATTCCATATTGACGCATTCGATCTGGATCAGGTCGAATTTCGTAACGCTTTACGGTGCCACCGCAACCGACCACGCCTGCGATTCCCGGCAGCCGCTGAAGAGCACGAGCGATGGTCCAGTCCTGCAGCGACTTGAGGTCGTTAAGTGAATAGATCGACTCTCCCTTTGCATCCATCGGGTTGGTCAACGTATAACGAAAAATCTCGCCAATCGGAGATGCAGGTGATATCTGGGGTTGCACTCCTTTGGGAAGTGTTACGGTAGCCAGACGATTAAGAACTTCTTGCCTTGCCGAAAGAAACTCAACACCATATACAAATTGGTTTCTCAAGTGGGATAGGCCGAAGAGCGACTTGGAACGTGTGTACTGAAGACCGGGCATACCAGCCAGAGCGATTTCAAGTGGCACAGTGACTTGCCTCTCTACTTCTTCAGCGGAAGCACCCGGATACTGAGCGACGACTTCTATGATGGCCGGCGCGGGGTCGGGATATGCCTCGACATTCACATGCACAAATGCGTAACCACCAACCAGTGCGAGCACGCAAGTCAATAAAATCACGACCAGGCGACTTTGAATGGCCCAGTCCAACAACTTCGAGATCATCGCAATCCTCCCGCAAGTCCCTGAGCCGTCGAACTGTCAGCGGGATTGGAAGACAGAACTGAGGGTTCGGAATCGGACGATTTCGTCGTTGGAGGTGGCATGGTATTCAAGTGCGTACGATACTCAGCCAAAATTTCAACGGCACCTGCCGATATTACCTTGGTGTTCTTCTCGAGACATGTCATACAACCGCCAATCGCTTGCGGGGAAACAAACGCCAGCCCGTTCTGATAGCGAACGACTTTAACCTCGGTTGGAAAAAACTGATTCCGCGATTCTTCGGATTGTACGAGAACGAAATTGCGGCTGTCGTAGTCGACCACGGCTGTCGCTGGGAAAGTAACCGTAGGTGTAGACTCAGGCAACGCAACCGATGCGGTCACAAATTGTCCAGGTCGCAACATGCCCGAAGGGTTCTCGACCCAACCCATGACCAAGCCCGTATGCTGGACGGGATCAATGATGTTTCCGATGCGATCAAAGACCCCTGCCATTGATTCGGATTGTTGGTCACCCTTCAATCGAATCGTCCAATTGCGTTGCTCTTTGGGCAGTCGTTGCAAAGTTACCAAATCCTCTTCGTAAGCAAACGCGCGAATGTCGAGTTGACCGAGGTTGGCTACTTTGAAAAGCGTATCGTCGAGAGAGACAAGTGTTCCAACGGTAACATTCTTTTCAACAATCGTTGCATTCATTGGGGAACGGATATCGACACGAGCCCAGGTATCGATGCTCGATCGGGAAAGATCTACAGCCGCGTCAAAGACAGAGCCAGAACGCTTCGTTACGTCGCGGATGATCGCGGCTACTTCTTCGGGTGTAAGCTGCCAAGATCGCAACGTTTTCTCGGTTCGATCGACGCTGATCTCGGTCTCGCGTACACGCCTCTCGGCGTCGCGCACCGTACTTATCGAAACGGCACCCCCGGCTTGTTGCAAACGTTGCAAAGTCTGTCTATCAAAATCTAAGGAGTAAAGAGCTTGGGCCAATTCGCTCTTTTTCTCGCCCAGTTCGCGACTCCAAACCGTTGCCAGCACTTGCCCTTTTTTGACCGAATCGCCGAATCGTAGTGGTCTTTTTTTATTAACATTAGCAACGCTGGAGTCCTCGACTTCAGGAACATCGACAATCTCGCCAATGAATCGGGATCTCACCAGTGCGTATTCGTCTGGATTGAGGTAGAGAACACCATCCATTTGCAAAGAGCGCGCTGGAGGTGAAGGATTCATGGCTTCGACTCGCAGGCCAATCTCCTTCCAACGGTCCGGCTCAATTAGGATCGGACCGTCCGGTTGATCGGAATAAACAATGGCCGGTGGCGGCGGAGTACCACGAGAAGCAAGCTCGGCGAGATCGCGTTGCTTTTGTAACCACCGTACACCTTGTGGCACAAAAACAAGCGGGACTGAAATGGCAATCACAAGCACAACTGCGCTTAAAGCCAAGTGAGGCCATCGGCTGCGTTTTTTAAGCGACGGCGATGACTTCGCATTCGAATCAACGGCTTGAACAGTTTCCATCGTATTTGTTAGCGTTCGCCTGAGTTTCTAGGTTGAGCATGTCTACGGACACATCGCCTGCGCGTGCTATTGTAGTCGCGATTCGAAGGTGCTGCCACGTTAAATCCACGATGCAGGATGCCTCCAGGCTCATTGCATTTCGGCTAATTTATATAGCCAGTTCATTAGCTCTCCGATTTGTAATGAACGCCATCCTACTACGATTTCATTGCACTGCACCCCTTTACAAATCTTCTTGTTATAGATTACCGAGGTGTATTCCCTTGCTCAGTTGCGATAAACGGTTTCCGGTCATAACTGCTTTACAAGTGGATCGCATTATTCCGACAAATCAGGTAACAGGAGTTCACTGATATGGAATACATGAATCGTTTGGGAAAGCTATCACTTGCAACGCGATTGGTTGTGGCGGCCTCGGCGTTGGGTTTTGTTGAGGGTTGTGCCCGTGATAGAGTGGTGCTGCCTCACGGATTCATGCCGTCAAAACTGTGCTCAGTCGATTCCAGAACTTCTGAAGCAATCGCTGGCAAATCTCCTCCGAGCGTTGAGCCTCGGACCGACGATCCGAAAGCGGCTTTCGATGTTCTGCGACCCTTGCCGGGTGCCGATTCTCCTCCGTTTACTGTTCCTAAGTCGGACAATGGGACTCAAAACGCCGAGGATATCAAAAAAACACAAGCAGCCTTCCCTAAACTTGAAGACTCAAAGCTGACACTGCCTGTTGATGAATCGTCGGAAATGTCTCTTGAGTACTTGGTTGACATTGGACTAAATAACAACCCGAGCGTTCAGAAGGCAGTCGCGGACGCCGACGTCGCTTACGGTCGAGTCGTGCAAGCTGGTCTGTATCCCAATCCACTAGTTGGCTATCAAGTAGATCAATGGCAACCGGGCGACAAGCCACGTCCTATCAACAACAGTGGACAACAAGGTGCATTTGTCTCGCAGCTCATCAAGACGGCTGACAAGCTGTCGCTAACGCAGCAAGTCGTCGGATACGATTACATTAACGCACTCATCTCGATCCGCGAATCGCAGATCAACACAACCAGCTTGGTTCGCCAAAGGTATTTTGACGTTCTGATTTCCGAGCAAAGCTTTGCCGTTAATTCTGCTTTAGCGAACATGTCCCAACAAGTGTATGACCTGCAAGTCGCTCAGGTAAGCAGCGGCGTATCGGCAGCTTACGAACCTCTCATACTCTATGCTCAAGCAGTTCAGGCCAAGAATACGATCAAGGTTTCGGAATCTCAGTATCGGTCCGCTTGGACGCGATTGGCAGCAGCCATTGGTCAACCAGAGCTCAATCCAGTTCCGCTGTCTGGGACAGCCTTGGCGGAGGCTCCCGTGTTGGAAGCCCTAACGTTGAAGCGGACCATAATGGAACAGCATACCGACGTTTTGCAAGCTCGCAATCTCGTCGCTCAATCCCGCACCAACCTTGTATTACAGCGTCGTATCGCCATTCCTGATATCCTGATCAGCAACACGCAGCAACATGATAACGCGACTTCAAATTATCAATTCGGTCTGCAAGTCGGCGTAATTCTGCCTGTTGCGGATCGCAATCAAGGAAACATTCGATCGGCTAACGCCAAGATCGTTTCAACGACTCGAGATCTTGAGAACACTCAGAACCTACTACAAGCTCAATTCGCAGAAGCGTTTTCGCGATACGAAGTCAACGTGCTTTTGACCCGCAGTTTCAGAGACGCAGTCATTCCTAACTTGACACAAGGGTATCAGGCCATTGTCCGCCGTTACCAAGTCGATCCAGGAAAGGTGAGCTTTAACGATATCGTCGTAGCCCAACTGGGACTTGCTCAATCACTCCAGGCTTATCTCGACGCACTTCGAGGTCAGTGGCAAGCGGTCGTGGATGTCGCTACGGTCGCCCAATTGGATGAACTCTATTCATCGCCAGCCGCCGAAACGATAGAACCGGAATAAATCGCAAGACTGACGAGTCGAAGCGGGAAGCAGGTTGCAAGATTGAAGCTCTTTCGAATGGCTTCGGCTGGCGATTCGGAATGATCGTTCTACGGGGGGCATTAACCACTGGCTCGACTGTATTGTGGGAGCCGCCATGGCAGCATCCATGCAAGGCTGCGTTTTGTTTGGGACTGACGGAGGGCGTAACGTCAAACGCAACGATTGCGTTAGCTTTAAGGAGCTCCAAAAACGGCGGAAATTCTAAAAGCAGGCCGAAATCGCTTCGGGTTGAGTGCTGAAATGGAAAACCGGTTGGTGACTCAGGACGGTTAGTCCAACTTCCCCAACAACTCGCGTTGGGAGTAGGAAAAGATTGGAACTGCGATTTTTTTTCTCACACCATTTCCATTGTTCGGATTCTTGCTGGCAACAGAAACCCCAGCATGTCCAGCAGAATCTTCTGGATTCGGAATGCATTCTCCGCCTCTGTTAATTGTATGTATGCCTTCCATAATTCCTCATCGCTCCAATCCGTTACATTGGTTCGCAACAAATAGCAACCGTCACTGAGTTCATGCCAATCCGTTGCAGGCTTGATTCGTTGCCATTCGATCAATGCGAATTTCTTGTCCTTGATCAACACTTTGACATCGAACAGGTGCGATGCTCTTGTGTTTTGACCAAGCAGTCTTCCTATCTCGCGAGAAACAATCAGCTGGTCTCGGTTCTGCTTCTCGCATCGGGTTTTCATCGAAGTCAGTCGCTCGGCAATCTTATCGGCAGCCCGCTGGACGATTGCTTTGTCCTTTTCTTTGCGGTCACGGCTACGGCATAGAATGAACGT
>JAYVBW010000753.1:0-6601 GCA_043750255.1 Pirellula sp. | reverse complement strand
CCCGGCATTTCGCGACGAACGAGCAATGCAAATCGTGGCATCTTGCGACGAAGTGTTGCAATAATTTTTTCGGCAGTCGCTGGCCCTACTCCCGGCAACGTCGAGAGCGCCTTGGCATCTTGCTGCTCGATCATGATAGCGGTGTCTTGAACGGGTCGAACCATGGCTCGCAAGGCTTTCTTTACGCCAACACCATCGACAGAACAAAACAATTCAAAAAAATCACGTTCAATGGTAGTCAGGAAACCGACCAGCTTGGGCATCATTCGACCCCCTTGAGCTGCATTACCATCAATGTAGTGAATGGTGTGCAATGAAATGCTTTTACCAAGTTCCGCCTGCAAGTGCCTGCGTGTGTACTCCGGAATTGCCACTTCGTATTCGAAAGGCGGAATATTCAAAGTAGCACAATCATCGGCGAGTGTCAGCAACTGTCCCGTGACTTTGGTGATCAAAGTGATTTCCTGGATTTCTGGAGTAGTTCAGCGATAGGCCCTGTTGCAAAATGGTGGCACAACGCAATCGCAAGTGCATCGGCAACGTCCGGTGGATCCGGCAGTTCTTTTAGCATCAACTGCTGTTGGATGGCTAGTTGCATTTGCGACTTGGGGGCTCGACCGTTTCCTGTTAGCAGGCTCTTCACTTTAGTCGGCGCATACGAATGAACCGCCTTTCCAGAATTGGCAGCCGCTAGACATAATACGCCCCGTGCATGCCCCATCAAGATTGCGGTACGCGGGCGTTCGTAGTGCGAGTAGAGCTGCTCGATAGCGACCTCTTCGATCGGAAGACTCTCGAACACTTCCAAGATTCCGGCATACAGTTCCTTTAGTCGCACCGCCAGTGGCTGATCGCGACGAATTCGAATGACGCCCGCTTCTATGAGTTGTATCTTTGCTCCACTACGAATGATTCCATAGCCGGTAATGGCTAAGCCGGGATCTAGGCCTAATATGACTCGGCTTTTATTGGGAGAGGGATCCGCCATCATGCCCCGCATCCTTCTTTGAACTGAGACAGGCCGCGAACTCTGCATTGCGCACCAGAAAATAAGGCCCCGCGACAGCCGGTACGTTCCATGTAACCCCTTCCAAAACCGGCATTTCTGCAATCGCTTGCCCTTGGCCATTGGCAGTTGCTGGAATGAGAACGACTCGGCCATCTTCGGTTGTCAACAGTATATGGCCATTGACTATAATAGACTGTCCGTGACCGTATCGTTTCCCTCTCCATACTCGCGATCCGTCTTTCGGATCGACGCATTCGAGAACTCCATCGCTCAGCCCATATAAAAGACCATCGAACGCAGTGGCGCTCGTGAATTTTGTCTTCAAAAAACGGTTGCTCGACCAGACGGTTTCCACTTTCCAAAACGCCGGATCCGATTCGTTGATTTCACTCGTGCCGCTGTAAATCAGTTCGATCAATTTGCAGCCAGTTGCATAGCCCTTGCCCAATAGCAACCGACGGTCATCCACCGCCACCGGTTGCGACGAACATGCGTCGCCGTTGGACTTGCTCGGCCAAGGAGTCGACCACAGCATCTTGCCGTTCATTGCGTCGTGTCCGGTTGCTGAACCCTCGTTGACACTGACGATTTGTCGCACTCCGCAAAGGTTTATGAGCACAGGGGAGGAATAAGCTATTTGCTGATCCCCTGCGGACCAAATCTCTTTTCCCGTTTCTAAATCAAAAGAAATTAACGATTTTAGCGAACTATCGTTGGATTTTCCTCCAAACGGAACGACCACCTGGTTGTCGAAAACGAGCGGCGATCCACTTCGGCCCCAAGTGATTGCTTTTTCGGAAGTCTCTTGATCAACTCCCGCAAGTTTCAGCAGGTCTTGCTGCCAAATAAGCTTTCCAGTGTCCAGTGCGACACAGGACACAATCCCCATCGCCGTCTGTGCGAGTACCTTTCCGCGATAGATCGTAGGTGTCGATCGCGGTCCCAGACCACCAAAAGCTTGAGTATGCCTACCCGGCGATTTGTGCCTCCAAGCCACTTTGCCCGTGGTTAGCTCGAATGCCGTCAAACTCTCTTGGTCATCACTTTGTTCGAGCGTGATTGCGAGACCACTACTGACTGCAAAACTAGACCAGCCTGCACCGATTGGAATTTTCCAAAGTACCGTTGGCAACTGCACGTCCCACGAGACTGAGAACTCATCATTTCGAATAATTCCATTGCGGTCCGAGCCCAAAAACTGAGTCGATTCGAATGGAATTGAAACCGAATCTCGCGATCGAGTTGCATCGCTGATGGTTCGATTTGATTTGGCATCGACGTCGATTATCGATTTTCTTGACCAAGGCTTTGTACGAAAGACCGGTAGCGTCTCGCCTGTAAACCCAACAAATTCAAAGAGCGATAATCCGATTGCTGCGATTACCATCGGCGTGACCAGTAAAAAAAACTTTCTCCTCGCCGTCCCTGCAAAGTGAATCCAAACGCTCACGTAAGCGACAATGCACCCAAGGAACGAGATGCCAATTCCTGCAATGTTTGCAAGTTGATGGTCTGTTTCGAAAAGAAACCACCTAGCCACTGGCACCAGTGCAAAAACGCACACGGTTATCCATAGTGAGATAGGCAACCGTTTGGGTTGCCTATCAATGGCCGTTTTGGTCTCATCCGAGATTTTGCCATCCGCCAAGTTTGGAACAAGCGAATCCATTTATTTCGCTGTCAGTTTGTTGTTGATCTTGAGCGCCTCAACGTAGTCTCGTGCAACGTTGATAATTTCTTGATTGTAGAAGCTAGGATTGTAAATCTTGTTTCGCTCGGCTTTGGCCTCGACTTGGTCTTCCTCTTCCTTTTCCGAATTAAGCTCCTTCCGTCGTGCCAAAAAATCGGATTCTTTCAACGAATAAGTCTTGTCATCCTTTTGTTTAACGTACGCGTCAATTTTGGCGAGGAGTTTTTCGAATTCACTGTTTTTCGTAATTCGCAGGTCGGACGCTTGCTGCAACATTATTTTCATCGCACTATCGACCATGCGATAGTTTTTGTGTGGTCGAGCAGGAACCCTGTCTACAGGTAGCGGATAGTCGAGGTCGCTTTCCGATATATCGAGCTTGGCGGTGATGGATGGCAAGACCACATCGGAAGAGACGCCCTCCAATTGAGTTGATCTGCCGTCGGGCAAATAGAACTGTTGAATCGTAAGTTTCAGTGCTCCATAGGATTTTTTGGAATTTGGTCCAAACATGTAGGGAGCGAGGTCCATAAGTGTTTGTACCGTGCCTTTTCCGTGGGTTTTTGGGTCGCCAACGATTATTCCTCGCCCGTAGTCTTGAATGGCTCCGGCAAAAATTTCGCTAGCGCTGGCACTCATCTGGCTGATCTTGACGACGAGCGGTCCATCCCAGGAAACACCTTTCTCCTCGTCGTCCAGCGACTCGACCTTCCCGTCCGGCGACTTCACTTGAACCACGGACCCCTGGTCAATAAAGAGTCCTGTTGTGGATACAGATTCAGGGAGCGATCCACCGCCATTCCTGCTTAGATCCAAAACGACCGCGTCCACTTTGGATTCTCGGAAATTTTTGAGGATGGATTTCATGTCAGCAGTCGTGCTTCGGAAATTCGCTTTGCCTGACCTCGCACCGTCCATGTCCAGATAGAAACTGGGCAGATTGATGTAACCGAACTTGTAGGGTGTGCCATCTGGTTTCGCACCGTCCTCAATGATCTCGGAACGTGCGGCGGAGTCCTCAAGTTTGATTAGAGCTCGCGTGATTTCGTAGATTTGAACGTCTCCAACCGCTTTCGTTTTGACGTGCAATTTGACTCGCGTGCCAGCTTCGCCACGGATCATCTTGACGACGTCCTTTAGCT
Source organism: Pirellula sp. (assembly GCA_043750255.1). Lineage (GTDB taxonomy): Bacteria > Planctomycetota > Planctomycetia > Pirellulales > Pirellulaceae > JBKCUI01. The sequence continues at coordinate 2,760 of JAYVBW010000753.1, read as the reverse complement.
TCATGTCTTGAGTTTCAACGGGCGATGAACCATCGTCCTGCGCAACCGCAACAATCTGATCCCCTATTTTGATTCGTCCGTCCAAGTCGGCAGCACCACCTGGTACGAGAGTCTCGACAACCGTTGCACCGTCATCCGGTCGAAGCGTAGCACCGATGCCCTTGAGTTCCAGTTTGAGATGGACAGTGAAGTCCTCTTGTTCCTGGGGAGCCATGTAAGTCGTGTGTGGATCAAGTGCATTGGTGAGTGAAGTCAGATATAGCTCCAGCAGCTCGTCGACATCGGTCTGTGATTTCATGTTGTAGACTGTTCGATACCGTTTATGTAATGCTTCCTTGATCTCTTCTTCAGTCTTGCCATCGAATCGCATCGATAAAATGCTCAATTTGATAGTCTTTCGCCAGCGGTCGGTAATTTCGTTTAGATCTTTGGCATACTCGATTTCTTTTGCATCTGCCGTAATGGTTTCGGCCACCGTAAAATCATGCTGCGTATCAATCTGCTGATGGATGATCGGCATGACTTGTTCAAGCCGATCGAGGTAGCGTTTGTACGCGCTGTAGGCGAACTGAATGTTATTGGCCTTGAGAAGATCGTCTAACTTTGTCTCGTATGGCTTAAACTCCTCGATATCCGACGCCAGAAAATAGGACTTCATCGGGTCAATGTTCTTGAGAAATAACCTAAATCCGTGGGCGGAGACTTCGTCGTTGAACTTTGGGTGCAGAATATGTGCTTGCTCGACTAGCATCCTAACCGTTCGGACTACGGATTTTGTGATTGCGGGTGGCTCGCTCAATTGCGAAACGCGTTGTAGTTCGTCTGCGGTGAGGCTCGCTGGCATGACAGCCATGATCGAGGTGCATAAAATCCCCAAAAAGGCGTTCCGAGTGGACCTTTTTCGTATGCTCTGAATTCGCGTGCGCATATTAGACTTCTTGCTAGGATTTGAATATGGATCAAAAAATGCGAAAGGCAGCCGCCCGATTTCGTTGTTGCCTAGCGAAATCGACTGCGTAAATCCTGCCCAACCACCTTACTTTATCACAACTCAATGGTAGGAAATCTGTGATGGGAAGGCAACATGGATCTAAATCTATCCAAAATGTCGATCCTCAAGCCCCACGCCCCGTAGCAAATGGCGGTAGGATCATGAAAATTAACATGTAGGTCCGGCTGTCCTCAGCCGGACAATTCATGTAGGTCCGGCTGTCCTCCGCCGGACAATAAGCAGTTTTTTCACCTCGTATTTTACGTCAGCCTGAGGACAGGCTGACCTACGTGTTGCTCGTTCCTCGCTCATAAACAATTGAAGAAATTGTGAAAAAAGGCTTTTAGCACATGAGCGACGCACGTAAACAGAAGCTAAAGTCTATTCTTTACGCCATCCGTGAGCTAGACGATTTTTCGTCGGACGGGGCAAAGCTCGTATGTCGCGATGCGAAAGCAGCTTATGTAACCAGGGTCCTAAATCAGTTGGCACGCGACGGTGTGCTCAGCCGCGTAGAACGAGACAAGCAAGAGTTTTTTCGCTGGGTTAGTAACCCCACGTGGACCGCAGACAATTGGATTGATAGCCAAATTTACGGTGAACAAATCAAGCAATCACCGGAACAGGATCGACCGCGTGAACAACTGTTGCGAGACGGACCAGCCAAACTCAACGATGCACAGCTCATCGCAATCTTGATTCGGGTAGGCATCGTCGGCGAGTCTGCAATCCAAGCGGGACGAAAACTTTCCAATCGATTTCCGGACGAGCGGGTTGCACAATTGGCTGACGCCAGCTTGTCCGAATTACGAAATATAAGCAAAACCATTCGAAAGGACAGTTACGCCCAAGTCATGGCGGGCATTGAACTTGGCCGGAGAATTGCCATGATCCAAGACCAGCAACCGCGAGCGCCGGACCGTATTCAAGGCTCTGACGATGCGATCCGATATTGCATGCGTGCCTTCAGCCGTCTGGCGATCGATGGCAAGCAAGAGGAATTTCACATCGTGACTTTGGATACACAGCACGGGCCAATCAACTCCCATTTGATCACCGTTGGGACCCTTGATGCTAGTCTTGTCCATCCACGTGAAGTTTTCCGGGCTGCAATTCGCGACTCTGCATCTGCTATCCTGTTGGTTCACAATCACCCGTCCGGCGATCCTACACCAAGTCGTGAAGACAAGGCGGTAACCGATCGATTGGTACAAGTAGGTGACGTTGTCGGCATCCGCGTTCTAGACCACATCATAGTGGCCAAAGAACGCGGTCGAAGCATTATGGCAGAAAGGTAAATTGGTTATGGTTCGCAAGTTTGCATTTCGGTTACTTTGTTTTCATGGTTTGTGCGTTGGTCTTATGGGCCTCGTTTCGGCTCAGGCAGAACGACCGCGAGAGAATAGGACAATCGTTGAGTCGATTGAAACCGCCATTGTCGACAGCACAGAAAACAGTCAATCAAAAACGGGCGAGCGTACAGCCCTTTCGTTTGCCATGATCGACGGCAATGGGCCAGATTGGGTTTCCCTTGGCAAAGACGATTTCGTTAGAGCAAACTGCAACGAAGACACTTGGGTTTGGGATGGCTCCACCGTCCACTGCACTGGTAAACCGGTTGGAGTTCTCCGTTCAGCCAAGAAATACAAGAACATTGAATTTGTGGGCCTTTGGCGGCACCTATCGGTCGGTGGCAATTCGGGTTTCTTTCTTTGGACACCAGAAGAAGTGCTTATCGATTTACCGCCAAATAGACTACCCGGCGCAGG
>JAYVBW010000752.1:0-6767 GCA_043750255.1 Pirellula sp. | reverse complement strand
ACCAGTCACTCAACGAAGAAGCCGTTTTTCAGATAGCACGCCGGATTCAGCAGCCAGAGGCACTTGCAGCCTACCTGGAGCAAGCCTGCGGTGGGGACCAATCCCTCCGTGCTCGTGTTTTGGCGTTGCTTGGCCAGACTGGCGATGCCGATCAGTTTTTGGAAGCGCCCCCGTCGATCTACCATTTCGAAGCGGCGGCTACCATGGACCAGGCACTCATCGAGAAACCCGGCACCCAAATCGGCCCCTACAAACTGCTGCAACAGATTGGCGAAGGGGGAATGGGCGCGGTCTATATGGCCGAGCAGAAGGAACCCCTTCGTCGCACCGTGGCCTTGAAAATTATCAAACCGGGCATGGATAGCCAACAAGTCGTCGCGCGCTTCGAAGCAGAACGCCAAGCCCTGGCCATGATGAACCATCCGAATATCGCCAAGGTTCTCGACGCCGGTTCGACGGAATCCGGTAGACCTTATTTTGTGATGGAATTGGTCAAAGGCATTCCGATAACTGAGTACTGCGACACTCATAAACTGACAACTCGCCAGCGACTGGAATTGCTTGTAACTATCTGCGATGCTGTTCAGCACGCACATCAAAAAGGAATCATCCACCGCGACCTTAAGCCTGGAAATCTCCTAGTTGAATTACACGACATTAGGCCGGTCCCCAAAGTCGTCGATTTCGGTATCGCCAAGTCTACCAATCAACGCTTGACCGAACGCACACTCTGCACCAATTTTTCGCAAATGATCGGCACGCCACTGTACATGAGCCCCGAACAAGCCCAATTGAGTGGCCTGGATGTCGACACACGCAGCGACATCTACTCGCTAGGAGTGCTCTTGTACGAATTGATCACCGGTACGACGCCATTTACCAAAGAATCGATGAGCAAAATCGGTTACGACGAAATGCGTCGCAAGATCCAGTATGACGATCCCCCGCGACCAAGCGAGCGTATCAGTACGTTGAACGTGGAAGCCCTCACCACGCTAACCACCAACCAACGCGTCGACACTCGCAAGCTCCAGCAGCAAGTGCGCAACGAACTGGACTGGGTAGTCATGAAAGCGCTCGACAAGGACCGCACCCGCCGATATCAAACCGCCACCGCTTTTGCCGAGGACATCCAGCGTTACTTAAACGATGCACCTGTTCAAGCCTGCCCACCGTCCTTTTCCTATCGATTGCAAAAAATCACCCGGCGGAACAAAGGACTACTAATTACCGGTGCTCTGGTTGCCGCCTCGCTTTGTGCTGGTTTATTGGGTACGTCATGGCAAGCTATCCTCGCGACTCGCGCTGAGGCCGAGGCTCGCCAGCAAGAGCGCACCGCCATGGCAAGTGCCGACTCGGAACGTCAGGCCCGCGAGTTAGAGTCAGATCAGCGTCGAAAAGCCGAGATCGCGGAATTCGAGGCTCGGCAGCACGAGGGCGCAGCCAAGGATCAATTGGCCATTTCAAACGCCGTGACGGACTTCTTGCAGAATGACCTTTTGGGACAGGCCGGAAGCTATGCCCAGGCCGAAAGCGAATTCACACCCGACCCGGCCTTAACGATCCGCAAGGCACTGGATCGAGCTTCCGCCAGTGTGGGGGATAGATTTAAGGATCGGCCCGAACTCGAAGCCGCCATTCGTTTTACTGTGGGCAAATCTTATAATCAAATCGGACAATTCAACCAGGCCATCGACCAGCTCGAAAGGTCCGCTGAGATCCGGACGGGCACGCTCGGACCGGAGGATCACATTACTCTGGAGACACTAACAGATCTTGCTCACAGCTACCGCAACGCTGGGAGGTCGTCTGACGCTATTGAACTTTACGGCAAAATTTGCAGTGCAAGACTCAAGGACCTCGGTCCGGAGCATGCCGACACATTGCAGACGCGGGCCGCTCTCGCATATGCCTTCCAACTTGCACAAAAAACGTCAGAAGCCATCGATCTCTTCGAGCAAGTTCGAGATTCGCAAGTCACTCTTCTCGGTCCGGAACATAAGGATACGTTGCGCACTCTTAACAATCTTTCCATTGCGTACCTAGATGCGGATAGGAGTTCCGATGCCATCAAGCTCCTAGAGCACGTAATCTATGTGAATAGGAAACTCGACGGCGATGAAAATCCGAAATCGTTGAACTCGCTTAATAATCTCGCCCTTGCTTACAAACGCGATGGGAGGAGGAATGAAGCCAGAGCAATCCTCGAGAAGGTCCGCGATTCAAAAGTCAAAATCTTCGGGCCGGAGCATCCAGACACCCTTTTGGCGCTCGTGTCGCTTGCCGAATCTTATAATGACATTGGGAAGACCACCGAAGCGATCTTGATGTACGAACAAGCCCGCGATGTACAGATCAAAATTCTAGGCCCAGAGCATCCCCACACTTTAGGCACGCTCTCTCTGCTCGCCGAATCGTACCGGATCATTGGAAAAACTACAGAGGCTATCTTGATCCACCGACAGGTCCACGATGCGAGGGCCCGAATCCTCGGACCGGAGCATCCTAGCAGTCTCATGGCGCTGAACAATCTCGCCATCGATCACCAAAGCGCCGGAAACACTTCGCAGGCGATTGAAATTTTGGATCATGTCCGTGATGTGTCCGCAAGGATCCTGGGTTCGGAGCATCGACTGACGCTGATGACCTTGAACAATCTCGCTGTTTTCTATAAAAGTTCAGGCAAATCATCTGAGGCTATCGAACTATACAAGCAAGTCTGCGATGCGAGGCTCAGGCTTCTCGGCCCAGAGCACCGCGACACCTTATGGACCGTTCGGAAAAAAATGTCCCATTCACAAATTGAACAATTCAGCGACGCAACATCTGAAAAATATACCACGCATGAGTGCGGGGCGTTTTGCCATCGACTGTAATTTGCGTCGTGCCAGTAGTTTTAGTTCCTCTTTGTTCTTGGCTGGATGAACGGCAAGTTCTTGATGCTTCAGGTGATTCCACGCTTTCTCGTCTGGATTCCAATCTGGCGAATATTTCGGTAAATGAAAAACATGAAGTCGAGGCTGACTTGCGATCCACGCTTTTGTTTTCTTCGAAGTATGCGGCGGCGCTCTGTCCATGACAACCACGAGATGGCGACTAGGATGATGACGAAGCATTTGGTCAAGAAACTCGATGACCTCGTGGGAGGCTATACGTTTGTCGAGAAGGCGAAAAAGCAACTGCCCACGATTGCTGATAGCTGACGTTGCCGCGACGCCAGCTCGTTTTCCTGTCACGTTCACCTTCGGCGTTTGACCACATGGTGCCCAAGTCTTTCCGAGGAAAGCAGTTAAAGAGATATTCGATTCGTCTTGGAAATATAGGATTGCACGATGTTTTTTTACCGTCCGCTGAATTTTTGGAACTTCATAGCGAATCCATTTCTTCCGTGTGGCCTCGTCAATTTCATAGTACTCTCGCTCTGGCTTTTGATACGTCAAACCCGCGTCGCGAAGGCGTCGCCAAATCGTATTCTTCGAAAGTTGAATCCGGAACTCGTCCTGAATGACTCGACGCAGACGACTCACCGTCCAAAGGTTGGTCTCGAAGCCAAATGCGATCGCACCTTGCAAAACGACCTTTTTAAGCTCCTCCACGGTCAACTCTTCAAGTTTGCGAGGCCAGCCACTTCCAACCTTCCTTTGAAGGGCTGCAATACCGCAATCAGAATACTTAGAGACCCAGCGTGAAACCGTTTTCCGATCAACGCCATACGCCAATGCAATAGACGAAATACCCATGCCGTCAACTGCTGCCCGTGCCGCACGTTCACGAGCAGTTGCTGTAAAATGCGTTCCATCGCTCATGCCCAGCCCATATCAACCTGCGCTCAACCCGAGCAACACCAATGGGACAATTTTTATGGGATGGGCCATAAGAAAGTTCGCAACGATTATGGTCCATCAGCTTGTATATGGTTAATTCCAGGCCAATGCTCAGACGAATTGTTCCTCATCTATTTGCTTGGAAAATCCCGCTGGCATGGAGGTCGTACAGCTTTTGAAGCAAAGAAATCGATGGTGCGACTAAAGCCCGCAGGGTTGAGACGTCCTTAGAGACTTAGTCAGGATAGTCGCGATGCCCTATTCGAGGTGTCGTCTCGTTTATTTCGTTGAGAGACTGTTTTGAAAGAGTGGTCTTTTCAGGGCAACGCAAGCGATTTTAGCCCAACGGGCTTTAACATCATAGCCCAGGGCATAGCGCAGCGCCGCCCTGGGTATGACACCAACACGACGCCAAATGCCCTGAAAGGGCGAAACGAACCAACCGTCGTTAACACAAATATCTTGTCATGCCCCTTCAGGGCAATTTTTGGGCGTTTTGCGGTTACCCAGGGCGGCACTTCGCGACGTTCCGTCGCTTCGCTCTGCCCTGGGCTCTGATGTTGCTGCCCCATTCGGGGCGTCTTCCGAAATGGAATGTGACCAATCACGCATATCCATGACACAATACTCGTTCTCGCGTGTAAATTCCATCGTACAAGTCGAATAAACTTCCGGCAGTCGAGCGTGTGCGATTTAAGTTCTCCTTTCTTTTTACAGAAATTTCTTACGGACGGTTGGGTATTCGGAGTTTAAATTTCGCATTGTTCTTGGAGCGGAATGGGTCGCAGTGTCTGCGAAGGTCAATCTGCTCACCGGCCATTACGTCCCGCAGTGCATCGTCTGCTCGCTGCGAACGACGTTTTATTTACTTTGCGCAGACTGCCAGGAGTAGATACGATGCATGTTACAACTTCAATCTGGTCCAGATCCTTGAATCGAATATTCGGCAAATCGCCTTCGACGGGAACACGCAGCAATACCAGTCGCCGGACCACGACGCGCCGACTTGTACTCGAATCGCTCGAACGCCGCGAGGTTTTCAGCACTGACTTAATCTCGGCGCAAAGCCTCGGGAACTCAACAGGTGGTAGTGGTGCCAATGATATTGTCGTCGATACTGCGGGCAATACCTACATGACCGGCTACTTCTCTGGAACGGTTGACTTTGATCCATCAGCTATCGAATGGAACCTTACCGCTCGAGGAACCAGAGATGCCTTTGTTGCCAAGTTCGATTCCAACAATTCGCTCATGTGGGCAACGCGAATGGGTGGGGATTCCAACAAAGCTGGCAACACCGACGTTGGCCGAAAAATTGCGATCGATGGCAACGGCAATGTTTATGTTTCTGGTGAGTTTTACGATTCATCGGACTTCGGATCAATCGTACTTTCAACCGCAGGAGACAGAGACGGATTTGTCGCGAAACTTGATGCAGGAGGGTCGTTCCAATGGACGAATCGCTTGGGTACCACGGCGGATGATTCCGCAGGCGGAATAAGCGTCGACAATGCCGGAAACGTGTACGCTGTTGTGTCTCGGTGGCACGATGCAGACGACATACTGAAATTCAATTCGGCGGGATCAATCGCCTGGTCTAAATCGGTTGGCGCGAATGGAAATTTTAACTCTAGTCCTGATTTGGAAGTGGATGCGTCTGGCAATGTGTTCGTCTCCGGATCGTTCAGCGGTATCGTGGATTTTGACCCCAGTTCCAAGACCAAATATGTATCGAGTGGACTAAATTCAAGTGCTCCAAACGAGGCTGGATTTGTCCTCAAGCTAGACACAAATGGAAAATTCGGTTGGGTAAGTCCATTCGTGGGACAGTTTGTCGGAACAACCAAAGGATATTCTTACGCCCAAAGCGTGGCGCTCGATCGTAGCGGTAACATCGTAGTTGGAGGCAGCTACAGAGACTCAGTCGATTTCGATCCCGGTAGCGGGACAGCTATGCTGCCGACCAATGGCGGCGGGTTCATTACCAAGCTGAATAATTCCGGTGGGCTTGTATGGGCTCGTGCGCTGGAACGCGTCGGAAGCAGCAGTTTACTTTCCATGAACGGGTTGGCATTGGATGCTGCCAACAGTGTCTACGCCACAGGTTATTTTTCGGGCACAATAGACCTGGACCCAAGTGCTACTATTTCCACGCGGACAAGCGCCGGTGGGACTGATGTTTTTGTAGTGAAGCTTACTGCAACGGGCAGCTTCGGTTGGTCCGAATCGTTTGGAGGGACAGGAGACGACGGTGGTTCCGGGATCGCAGTCGACACCGCTGGCGATGTTTATTTAGCGGGTTACTATTATGGGACCGTCGATTTCGACCCAACGACGGGAACCTATTACTTGACCAACCCAGGAACGTACAAAAACGCATTCCGCCTTCGGTTGCGACACTCATAGCCCACACGCCTTAGTTTTCCAATCATTAGCAGACCACCACGTCGGCTCCGAGGATTGATGGCGTGTGTCGGTCGAATGCAGGGTCCAGGAAGCAGAGCTTCCAGAGTGTGCATTTCCAAGCCGGAGCTCGGGAACGAACGAAAAGTTTGGACGCGTACGACAGAGGAAAACTATACAATAACCCACAAAACCAGTGTTCCACATAAAGTGGCGAAAGCCACTTGCCAAACCTAGGACTTCATAGTCGCTCGCCTAAAAAAGTGCACTAACAGGTGAACCACCATCGACGATCGGAGACGGACGGTTTTCGCTATTGAGAATGCGCAGATCGTGATCGATGCCTAGTGCGTAGTAAATGGTAGCTGCAAGATCTTCTGGAGAAACGGGATTTTCGATGGGATACGCGGCTTCCTTATCCGATTTCCCATAGACACGTCCTCCAACAACACCTCCACCGGCTAAAACTGCTGGAAATAGCGTACTCCAATGATCTCGTCCCCATTTCGCATTGGCTTTTGGCGTACGGCCCATCTCACC
>JAYVBW010000751.1:0-5029 GCA_043750255.1 Pirellula sp. | reverse complement strand
GCGAGCCAGATGGATCTGTTCGATTACAAGCCGCTTTTGCAAGTCAGGCACGGACAGAAATTTGATCCCTCTACTAGCGAACGTGTAGAAGCGGCCACGAGCGTGCCTGGCAATGTTCTGGGTTCTCCATTCTCATTTGTTCAACAAGGTCAGTCCGGACGATGGGTAAGCGAATTGCTGCCACACCTGGCAAAACATGTCGACGACATTGCGGTGATTCTTTCCATGACTTCGAAGACAAACGTGCACGGTCCGGCAAGTTACTTGATGAACACCGGCTTTTTACTGCCTGGCTTTCCATGCTTCGGTGCATGGGTTAGTTACGGACTAGGTAGCTTGAACGAAAATCTACCTACGTTTGTTGTTTTACCGGATGTTCGTGGATTGCCATACAATCAACGCGGCAATTTCAGCTCGGGCTTTCTTCCCGTGACGCATCAAGGGACGGCCATTCATGCAAGTCAAGCGGAGCCGCTACATGGTTTGCGAGCGCCCTTAACTGCGACATTCATTACGCCGCAGTCTGAACAGGATGGATTGGCACTCTTAGCGGCAACCAATCGCGAGCAACTGGGACATGGCGACCACGATGTACGCCTAGACGCACGAATCCACGCCTATGAGCTTGCAGCCAAGATGCAGTTAAGCGCTCCGGAAGTATTTGACTTGAGCCAAGAAACACAGGCTACTTTAGAGGATTACGGGCTAAACAACCCAGTGACGGAAGATTTCGGAAAGAGGTGTTTAATCGCGCGGCGAATGATTGAGCGCGGGGTGCGCGTGGTTCAAGTATGGAGCGGATCGAACGGCCCGACCGGTAATTGGGACAATCATGGCAGCATTATCAAAGAGTTGCCCCCGATGGCACAGGCCACTGACCAACCAACTGCTGCATTACTCACCGACTTGAAAGCCCGTGGGCTGCTCGATGACACGTTGCTTTTATGGAACACTGAGTTTGGAAGGATGCCTTTCTCACAGGGAAGCGAAGGCCGTGATCACAATGGTGGTGCGTCCATTGGTTGGATGGCAGGAGCTGGAGTAAAGCCCGGAATTGCCATCGGCGAGACCGACGAATGGTCCTGGAAAGCAGTTCGCGAACCGATCAGCAATTATGATTTTCATGCTACCGTTCTGCATTTGCTTGGCATCGATCACGAACAGCTCATCTATCAGCACAATGGAGCCAATCGACGACTGACGGATGTCCACGGTCATGTAGTCAAAGCACTTTTACTGTAATCGAAAACTTCGGATCACGGACCCAGCCCACCGATGAGAATAGGTAATTATGTTGCTTTTGTAAGGTATCTTCCTCCTCAAACATTGAGCTGCCGGCGATGCATTGACCAGTCTCTACGGTGACCACGTCAGACCAAGAAGACTCATCGCTCAGTTCGGCGATTTCGCCAGTCTCTACGGCTCCTCTGTAAGCGTACAGGGGCCACGGTGATTATGTTCCGACGCGACCAGCGATTGCGTTGTAGGTTTCATGCGTTGTTGTTTCTTCACCAAGCAAACGCAAGGAACTATTTGTTATGTCACGTACGACCGACCCAGCCAAGATTCAGCTCTGGCAGTCCCGATTCAAACAATTCCAAAATAGCAAGCTAACCATTGAACGGTTTTGCGATTCCGTAGATTGCTGCGTGGCTACGTTTTATTACTGGAAGCGAGTGCTTGCGGACTCATCACAAAAATCGGCAGTGACACCAGCTAACGACAAGGGGGTCTCGCACCCGATCCTTTGTGCCTGTGCTGGTAAGGCCAAGTAAGTCGCAATCCGTAGTCATTCTTCTGAGCGACGGAACCAAGATCGAATTGCAATGCGATGCCATCAGTGCACTCCATGCCGTTCTTCAAGACGCAAAGAGAGCGAGCTGATGCTTAGCCTCGCCCCTTCGGTTCGAATCTATCTTCACGCCAAGCCGATCGACATGCGAAAGAGCTTTGATGGCCTATTTGGTATCGTCAAAAACGAGTTCAGTATGGACGTTCGCGATGGCGGGCTCTTCCTATTTATCAACCTGCGTCGCAATCGCGTGAAGCTCATGTACTGGGATACGGATGGACTCGTAATTTGGATGAAGAGCCAAGAATCAGAAGACACCCATTTCAACATCTTTACAAGAGTTGAAAAACATCGTACTTTCAACGGAATCGTTGACGAAACTCGTTCAACTTGTTTCTGAATACCGCATTCAAAATGGAGGAATGCAATGCCAGCTAAACCAGGAAGAATCGCTCCCCCCCGCGCATAGCCAGTCAGGAACCAACCCCTCAGGTTCCTCTCTCAAAATTGTGGGAGATGCTCCCGTCAAGTCAGCGTCTGAGAGCACTCAACGCATTGAGCAAGATCATCAGCAACCATCGGTTGTCTCCAAAATGCGGGGAGGCCGATCATGATCACGAGTGATCGTAAAAGCGGGCTCTCTATCGGTTCGAAGACGGCGTCGTCCAAGATCAATCACAAGCATCTTTCTCGACTTGCGATCATTTATGTACGACAGTCGTCTCAGCAACAGGTTCTTGAAAATCGTGAGTCACGTGAGCGACAATATGCTCTCGCCGGATATGCAGGTGAACTTGGCTGGCCTTCGGATCGCATTTTGATCATTGACGAAGATCAAGGCATAAGTGGAAAGTCAGCCGACAATCGACCTGGATTCCAAAGACTACTTTCTGAGGTTAGCCTCAAGCATGTCGGTTTGGTTCTCGGCCTAGAGCTTAGTCGGCTTTCCAGGTCAAGTTCCGACTGGCACCATCTCATTGACGTATGTGGAGTCTTTGGAACACTTCTGTGCGACGAGGATCGAATTTATGATCCATTGGATTCGAACGATCGGCTACTGCTTGGTATGAAAGGTGCGATGAGTGAATTTGAGCTTGTTACGATCCGAAACAGACTTACTCGCGGTTCTTGGAATAAGGCCGAGCGAGGCGAGCTTTATCTGGCAGTCCCGATTGGATACGTAAAACTACCGAGCGGCGAAGTGGCATTCGATCCTGACGAGCAAGCACGCGCGATGGTGCAACTCGTTTTCGAAAAGTTCAACTGCATTGGATCTGCCTACGGCGTTTTTCAGTACATGCACAAACACAATTTGAAAATGGGATTCCGTATCCATCGAGGTGTTCGACGAGGGGAGCTTGAATGGCGATTGCCAACCCACATTCGAGTGATGAACATCTTGCGTCACCCAATCTATGCTGGAGCGTATGCTTACGGAATGCGGCGAAACAACAAGATGCACAAGGACGTCGATTCCCTCGAATCCAAAAGCTGGTTCTTAGCCCCTGAAGATATGGGAGTCTTCATCAAGGACAAGGTACCTGCGTACATCTCCTGGGACCAATTCGAAACCAATCAGAAACAGACTGCAGAAAATCGTTCGAACTACAAAAGCAAAGGCACCCCGCGACGTGGCCATGCGCTGTTAGCAGGCTTAATTACTTGTGGAAGATGCCAAAGAAAGATGGCGACCAGTTACAAGTCCGACAAGTTGCCATGCTATGCATGCTACGAGTTTACTCGCAATCAAGAGCTTGGTGGGTATTGCGGTCAGATGGCCACCAAATCACTTGACGAACTGGTCTCACAGCAGGTGCTCAAGGCAATTGAGCCTGCCGCCTTGGAGCTCAGTATCGCGACGACCTCCGACATAGATTCGGAGCGTCATCGCCTCCACCGGCAGTGGGAACTACGCTTGCAACGTGCAAAGTATGAGTGCGAGAAAGCAGAGCGGCAATATCGATCCGTTGAACCTGAGAATCGGCTTGTTGCACGTACTCTTGAATCGGCTTGGGAATCTACTCTCGCAGAAATGCAGAAAGCTCAAGAAGACTTTCGACGATTCGAACAAGCAACTCCAAAGCGATTGAACCAAGAGGAGATCGTTACAATTCGGGAGCTTTCAAATTCAATCCCAAAGCTTTGGACGAGCCAGTCGACGACGCCTGAAGATCGTAAAAGAGTGATTCGCGCGATGATTGACCAAGTCATCGTCGTTCCCGATCTTAAGCACGAAAATGTCGATGTCACGATCGTGTGGCATGGTGGCTTCCGAAGCCAACATCTGATCTACAAGGCCGTTGGATGCTATAAACAGCTCCAGGACTATGATCGCCTGTGCCAGAGGATTCGTGAACTGCATGCAAAAGGTTGGCACCATCGAGCGATAGCGACACAACTCAATCAAGACGGATTCGTGCCGCCAAGACGTAGGGGGATATTTAAGTACCAAAATGTAGGGGAGCTTATTAGAAGACTTGGCCTGAAGGGCGAGCTCTTTCGTGATAAATCATTACTTGAAAATGAATGGTGGATACCCGACCTTGCGACCAAGCTCGACGTGATCCAACAGCGAGTTCATTACTGGGCAAAGCAAGGATGGGTTCACTATCGAAAAACCAACTCCGATAAGCATTGGATCGTCTGGGCCGACAAGGACGAGATTAAAAGACTGAGGAAGCTGAGCAAAACAAGCAACTCTTACACCGCCAAAAACAATCCAGAACTAGTAACTCCCAAAGCCCGGTCGTGACGATGAAATAAGTAACGCTATGAGTCCATGCCAAACTTCTCTTATGGAACGAAAACAGGGGTATTGTGATGCCTAAATCAAGCGTTTGGAGCGCGGGAGTCTGCAGCATCCTCAGCCCAAGGCCGATGCTAAGCATGTTGTCATGGATGCAACAGAGCTCAATCTACTTCTCGCGGGCATCGAACTCTCAAGTGTAAAGCGACGGATACGCTACGTTGCGCCCAACCTAATTCATCAAGATACGAAGGTCGCTTCATGACCCAGAATTATCTTTTAATTTTTCCCAAATTTGCACCATGACCACTTGCGCTTTTCAACCATCGCCCTATAGTGACAACATGCAAGATGAAAGACAACTACCACAAGAGCTGAGCACCGCACACGAAGTCATTCTCGTGCAGTCCAATGCGATCGTTGCACAAAAATCACAGATCGATCAACTCACTAAAGAGCGAGAAGAACTCCGGGCTGAGATCCGTTTTTTG
>JAYVBW010000750.1:0-2441 GCA_043750255.1 Pirellula sp. | reverse complement strand
AAGCGCCAGCAATCGCGATACAGACGCTCGCAACTTGGGAAACTCTCGGCGTACTGAAGCAACCCGAGCGAATGGCGAATGCACTACTCCCTGGGTTTGACCCAAGATAAGCGTTTGAGATAGACCACTTTGTTTGTCAGTATTCATGTCTAGGGTTGATCTAGTAGACTCTTGTATTTCTCGGGAAGGCTGAAGTCTTGAATTTTTACCTCAATCTTCGGAAGATGATGAGCAGTCGCAAAATATCCTTGGTCAATCTTCATTTCAGGAAGATAGAAACCAACAAATTTACGTTCGTGCTTCAGGTCCTTCACCAAACCATTTGAGATTGCCGCAAGTTGGTCCTTTGTTGGAAGTTTACCGTCAATCAGGTCCACATGAACGTCAAATGAAATTTTCTTACCTTTTATTTCTTCAAGGCTCATAATGCGAAACGGAATCAAAGCGGAATTTTCGTCAACCTTGCGTTCTGAACTCTTTTTCGCTCGCGATCGAGTGTTCTGATTCTCATTAGTCTTCGATGCTAGTTCTTTTGCAAGAACAATTGACGGATCGTCGAGGTCCGAAAGCGATACGACTTTTGGGATGAGAATGGTTACGGCTTTCGCCGATTCATCATAACTGTAAAATATTGCACTGGTCATTTTCCCCGATTTGCTCTTCCAGGTTTGGAGATCCTGGGCCGGGGCAGGAGTAATGATCAAACAAGCAAGGGCAAAACATACGAACATTCTCATCACGTTCCCATTAGTCTCTAAAAGTGGAGTAAGAAATTAAAATCGACGCAAAACGATTCTTCAAAGGACGAACGACGATATTGGCCGAAAAGCGGCATGAAATCATCTCCCAGGTAAAGTTAGGACCGTTGTGTCGGTCGAACATTTAATTCGTTGACGTCGTTTGCAGTTCTCGAATACTTCGACATCTCCCCTATCCGACGAAATCGAGGGCGGAGCATCAACTGCGAGTTGAAGAATTTCCAACGCTTCATGCAATTCATCATTACTAAGGCCATGCAATACACTCCGAACGTTCTTCCCATATAGACGTTGGGCCAGGATCGGCGCCATTTGGTGTAAATCTGGACCTTCATCGCCGAAGTAAACGAAATGATTGAACGTGACTTCCGGACCACGTTTGCCAACATACGTTTTATGCGGACCAATTCCGATCCAGTTCACCATGCCAGCGATTCCGTTTGCTTTTGCTTCGGCACCAATGCCGCCGACTCCGATAACTGCGTCAAAATCGCGATCACGGACAGAGCCCATGCAATCAGATATACCGAAGCATCCATTTGCGTCAGGATCGCCGATGTGTGTGCGTTTGTAAACAAGGATCTTCATGAATTTATTCTTATCGACTAATAACCCGATTCACCAGGGCCATCGCATGAAAATCGAGGATTAATTATTCCTAGAGCCTAAATCTTGCAAATGTTAGCACAAATGCGATTTTCAGTTGAGCAATATTTTTGTTGTTGGAAATTCGAATACAAAGTTTGGACAGTTGAAATTGAAATCTGACACAATGGCATCAGCTTGCAGTGGTTGGCACCTAACTTGCCCGAATTAACTCGAAAATTCAAAGGATTTTCATACAATAGCCCTGGTCACCGAGCCGACAGCAGGGACTTTCCTTCTGATTGCAGTCGACCGTCAGTTTCGGTGCAATTATTTGTTCGTCCGAATTTCTTGTGATCGGCTAGGTTGACGAAGCGATTTGCATTTCCGTTCTGGATCGCCGCAAAATAGTCGACAATCCGTTTAGGATCATTTCCGATTTCCGTCGAAAATGGCATGCCGTACTCGCCGGATTTCTTCGAGTATTGCTGGTGTGGTCATTAGTTCCAGTCCTCGCCAAGTAGTTCCATCCAAGTCACAATCTGGGGTACGAACAAACCCAATATACCGTTGAGACGAACGAAAATGCCCAAACTTCTTAGCAAATAGCCAGGTGCTGGCAATTCCATTCGACCAAAAAATCCCATCAGTGATATGAGGCAAGAGCCAGATGCAAAGCATCACCAAACGTATCTGGCGGCATAAGTTTATGCTGTGTACTCGTTCGCTTAACGTCTTGTGCTCTCTCTCAGCGCTTGGAGCAGTTGCGGGCTCGGTTGTGGGATGTTTAACTGCTCTTGCTTTCCATCACGGCCTCTCCAGATGACGGTCATTTCCTGCATGGCCGCTGCATCCGGCGTCGTGTTGGTTGCTTTGGCAATGGATTGTGTCAGTGGTGCATCGGTGCGATCGTTGAACAGGCGTTGCAGTCCGAGCTTGGCTAGTTCGAAATAGACAACGTCCGCCGCGTTATAAAGCCCTTCCTTCAGCTCTGGATCAGCGGCATAGCAAACACCTATCAACTCGCCCCGCTCATCAAACAGTCCCCCGCCACTGCGGCCTTCGACCGGCTCGCCATCCACCTCGACGTTTGCGGCA
>JAYVBW010000749.1:0-3152 GCA_043750255.1 Pirellula sp. | reverse complement strand
TCGTCGAAATCGTCCTGCAGTTGATTTATTAGCGTTTGCTGGCTACTCTAAGATAGGTGTCAGGCCTAACGGCTTGTATTTCCATCAGGCCAGCCCAGGGGGTCATTCTATGGTATGCCGCAAGGGCGGGTCTTCGGGAATTTAACAATGAATAGTCCAATCCATCCTGTGCGGAATTCGATGGCACATCCCCATCCACACGCTTTTCACGCGATGAACGCTTTGACTCGTGAAGGCCTTGTAGTCGCAAGTCGCCGAAACATGGTGAAGGCTAGTCTCGCGGGTATGGCTGGCCTTTCGCTACCAGGCCTGCTTGAGTCGCGCGCTCAAGCTCTCTCGATGGGAAACTCATCACCGAAGGCCAAGAGTATCATCTTGCTTTGGATGACTGGCGGTCCAAGCCAGATCGATACGTGGGATCCCAAGCCCGATCGACCGTTCAACAATCGTGGTCCATTCGGTGTCATCAAAACAAAACTTCCCGGCGTTCATTTCTGCGAGCATCTTCCAAAGCAAGCGGCGATGCTCGACAAATTTACTATCATTCGCTCGGTCGATGCCAAGTTTAGCAATCACGAACCGAACATGGTTTTCCAAACTGGGAATTTGGAGGCCGAACCAAGAACCAACCGGGAAGCGTCGCGTTTTCCATCAATCGCGTCGATTGTCGCCAAGCATCATGGCACCAACGATCCGTCGATGCCACCCTACGTCGGGTTCTACCGTTCTCCAAGCCACATTGCATTTGGCGGTTATCTTGGACAACAGTACAATCCGTTCCAAGGGAACCTTGCCTCGAAGCTTCCAATCTACGACTTGGTCGGCACCGATTCTGGAAAGCAGACCAGCGCGGAATTGTTTCAGTTACCCAAAGGACTTGATTTTAATCGGCTCAACGATCGCCGCTCGCTCTTAAAGGACATCGATCAGATACGGCGAGACATAGATACGAGCGGGACGATGAGTTCGACCGACGTCTTTCAGCAGCAAGCGTTCGACCTGCTACTGGGGGCGAAAGCGAGGGATGCTTTCGATTTGACTTTGGAGCCAGCCGCAGTTCGCGAGCGATACGGAAGCCACCTTTGGTGCCAGCAAGCCTTGTTGGCTCGCCGTTTGGTCGAAGCGGGCGTCGCGTTTGTTACCATCGATTTGAGTTACCACACCGCAAGTGGTACTTGGGATAACCATGGCGACAACATTCCACCGTATGGCGGCATTTCGAAGGGACTGAAACCTTTGTTGCCACTCTTCGATCATCTCTTGACGACGTTGGTCGGCGATCTAGACGAGCGAGGCAGGCTCGACGACGTTTTGGTGATTGCAATGGGGGAGTTTGGGCGGACACCAGTGATGGGGACGCAAGCTAGTACGGACGGACGAGACCATTGGCCGAACGTAATGTCAATGTCGCTAGCGGGGGGCGGGCTTCGCCACGGACAAATCATCGGAGCGACTGAAAAAGATGGCGGCTCGATCAAAGAGCGACCCGTAACGCCTGGCGATTTAGCCGCATCGATCTATCGCTATTTTGGAGTTCCGCTGTCAACTCAATACGTAGACCATCAAGGCAGACCTAGAAACGTCGTCGATCAAGGAACTCCAATCGCCGAGTTGGGGTTGTGAAATTTTGCAAGGATAAAAGCGATTGGACGAGACCGATGCTGTTTATCGTGCTGTCAATCGTCGAGAAATCGTCGAGAAGGAGTGTTGTTATTGGGAGCCCTTCTTTTTTGCCGTTCCCTCCTCTTCCGTGGACTTAAGTTCGTCGAGGAATTCTTGCAGAACCTCTTTTCGTTTGCCGGTTGACAGTTCAACGGCTTGTTTTTGACTTGCGATGGCTCCTGGCAAATCGCCCGTTACGAACTGAAGATGAGCAAGCGTGTCTAAAGCAGTTGCCTTAGTGATTGCGGGCAGGCTATTTGCCATGAGACTTACAAGGCTCTTGGCTTTTTCGACGAGCTCTTTGTTGATCACCTGGTCATTGACGTACAAATCATACGTCAATCGTGAGGCAGAGAGAATCTTAGTGGACTTGCTAATGGGCGAGAGTCCGTCTGTCAGTCCAAGCATACCTGAAAGGACTTTTTCGATTTCCAATGGACTGACCGATGCTTTGGCCATTGCAGGCAGTTTCATAGCCATGAAGTCAAACTTCAGATCGTCGGTGTCCGCTTTCGAGAGCGACGCATCTGCGATTTCGATGATCTTCGCAAAGTCTTTGTCTCTTGTCGCGGCTGCTATCTGGATACGTGTCTGGTACATTAACTCTTCACGAGCATGATCGATGCGGAACTGCGTGCCAAACGATTCGCGATCCCAAGTGCCGTTAACGACTTGGTCGAGCGGTTCGTCCAATCGCATGGGATGTCCAATCCATTCGATCTTCGCGTCCTTGCCAACGATAAAGCAACATGGAATGCCGTGTCGTTCAGCTGCGGTCATGTAATCTTTATGAACCGACCTGTCAGGGTCCGCTGTCAAACAGTAGGACTTTGTCAATTCGCCGTAGGTAGTTGGTTCATCTTCTTTGGCGTTAGGGATCTTTTTGTCAAGAAATTTCTCTACGATCTCCAACTGCTCGTCGCTGACGCTTATCAGTTGGACTCCCATGTCAGCATACTTGCTTTGAATTTCGACCATATGCGGCATGCTTGCAATACAAGGTCCACACCAGGTTGCCCAAAACTCAACGATGTAAACTTTGCCCGGTTCAAAGTTCTCCACTTTTGGAAATCGTCCCTCTCCATTATGGACCCAGTGCTCAACACTAATGGCTGGCGCGACTGAACCGATCGTCAGCGTCTCGGCCTTAGAACAGCTTGACAGCCCCATCCATAAAATGGCAATTATTGCCGATAGTGGAACGAACTTCTTCATCACGAAGTGGGTAAGGTTCTGAATCGATCGCTTCATCAAAAAGACTCCGACAAGAAAATTCAAAATTTTGAGCAGCGTAGAATTATGGAAGGAACGCGATGTTTTTGCAATCAAACTGGCTAATTTTATCGAGTAAGGCAAGAATTTATGACCGAGCGCGTTTTTGTTGCCGGTTTGGTACAATTTGCTGAGTTGGCCATAATCGCATAAGACCAAATCTTTCAAGGGTTCCTATCTATGAAGTGTTTTCGGAAAATCTCCGTCGCCATTGTTTT
>JAYVBW010000748.1:0-2679 GCA_043750255.1 Pirellula sp. | reverse complement strand
AACGAATAACAATCTATCCCAACTGGAGCGAAGCGGAACGGAGGGATAGATTGTGCGTTGGGCTAAGTCGCTTCGCCGTGTCTGACTAATGCGGATTCTGTGTGTTCCGCTTTTCCTGCCATTAGTCTAGCAGACGTATGGGAGCATTCGCAACATGCTTGCCGCTTGTTTTCCAGCCAGGTGCTGATCGCCGGTTCGATCGATTGTGACGGTTCCAATCGCTTGGTTGTGCCCGATATCCAGACCTCTCAACTTGCCCTCGGTTTTGGACTGCGGCGATTCTTGGTGAGCGCTTAGTGCGGAAGGTTCGCTCATCGTCAGCCACTCCCGTCGTTGCGCCACCATGTGGGCTGGTGCTCGCCATAAAAAAGCTCACGCCAGCTTGGACGGTCGGTCGCTGACTCTAACTCCATCTCGCTTTCACACTTCGGACACTTTTTGGCCGTTGCTTGCGCTTCTATTGGCCAGTCGATTGTGGCTGGTTTTGGGGCCATCTCTTCAGCTTGAGTTGGCTTCGGTGATAGCTCGTCGCAGGTTTTTCTGTAGTCTTTGCGACGCGTGTTGCTCCAGCCTCCAAAGAACCTCGATCTCGTAAAGCCCTTGGGCAAGATGTGAAGCGACCAACGTCGTACGAACTCCACGCCGTTGTACGACACCTTGACTCGATCTCCCTTCTTCGACTTGTCCGTCGATCGGGCCCAGAAGCTGACTTGGCCTGCCTCGTTGGCAATCAATCGAGAGTTCGCGATCGGGCCACCAGTGATGTAACGAGCTAAATACTTTAGAACGTGCTCTGCTTTGCTAACAGGCGTTGGGGGGCCTTCGATGAATACTACCCAATCGCTCAACTTTAAGGTGGCAAGAGTCTTTCTCAATTCCAACGCGTCTAAGACCTTAAGCTTGCCCGCTTTTTGAAGTCGTTCCACACCGACAATGAACGTGTCTCGGAACTGCCAACCGAGTCGCTTGTTGTCCACTAAGAACGGCTTGGGTGGTTCATGGATCGTTCCTTTGGTCATGCGGCACGGAATCCAACTCTTTCCATCAATCGAAGGACCGCTACCCGGTACCAACGCATGGATGTGCGGATGATGCTCCAGCCGTTGATTCCAAGTATGAAGTACTTTGGCTGCCGCTGGCTGCATGCCAAGTTCGTCGCGTATCGATTTGCTAAGTGCTTTCCAAGCCGACCCGAAGAGTAGCTTGTAAAGAACCGATCGATTGCCAAGGGCCAACGCCGAGAGTTGTTCGGGCAATGTAAAAACCACTTGGAAATAAGTTACTTCGGATCTTAGGAGCTTCTCGGTCTTGGCAAGCCAATCGGCTCGCCTTGCTCCAACGCATTGCGGGCAGTGCCGATCGGTACATGAGTTGTAAACGTGGCACTTGTAATCGCAACCAGAACAGCGATACACTCGACCGCCCATCGGAGCGGTTCGGCAGAACCCAAGTCGAGCCAAGGTGCTTTTGACTTGGGCCGCAACGGTTTTACCATGCTCCAGCATAAACGGTTCGGCATACTGCTTAATTACATTCAAAACCGTTAGGCCGGATCGTCGCTCTTCGGATTGCTCTTCGGTTTGGGTTTCTCCAACGATGGATCGATCCACATCGGGCATTGCCTCACTGGCAGCCAATCGAGTGGGCTCGGGATAGAATCCAAGTGCTGCCTGCGACAATGAAGATAGATCATGGTCGTCGTAAAGCTGCTGTGGCCCAAGAGCTTGCTGATGGCCATCAAGTCGACGCCCGCTTCCAAGAGCCCCGTCGCGAAGCTGTGACGCAGAGTGTGGGGTGTTACGTGCTTGTTGATATGAGCCTTGGCGGTCGCCATCTTGCAACAGATCTGAATCGTGGCTCCGTGGAGTGGCACATTTGGAGTCTTGCCAGGAAACAGAAAGTCGGTCGGCTTGTTTGCTTTCCAATACTCGCGAAGCACTTGCAATAGCCTGGGTGAGAGCGGCACGAAACGGTCCCTGTTTCCTTTGCCTTTGACTACTTTGATCTGCATCCGTTCGGAGTCGATGTGCTGAGCTTTGAGGTTTGTCGCTTCGGTCAATCGCAGCCCTGCCGAGTAGAGGGTAAGCAGCACGGCTCGATGTTTGAGATGGTCCACACATGCGATGAGCCGATTGACTTCTTCTTGGCCGAGAACCGTGGGCAAGGATTTTGGCCGCTTGCCATACGGCACGGATTGGACGACCCAAGGTCTCGACAGGGTGATCGAATAGAGGAACCGTAGGCCACAAACAGCTTGATTGAACTGGCTCCAGGAAGATTTATTGACTTGGATCATCCAGAGTTGGAACTCACGGATCTGTTCAGGACCCATATCCTCAGGCTGCCTGCCAAAGTGCTTGGCAAATCGATCGACATGGTAGGTATAGGAGTCGATCGTGCGAACGGACATGTTGCGAAGGAGCATATCTTCAGCCATTCGCTTGGTGATCGGGGTAAGACGCTTTTGAAACGGAGTCATAGAAGTGGCCTTCAAAGCAGAGTAACCGAGTGAAATAAACGAGCAAAATAGCCCGCGATTTCAGCATGGTTGCCGTTACAAAAAGCGCAATCCCTTTAATCGTTTTAATCGTTAACAGGGCAAGATAGATAGCTTGGCATGTAGGCCAGGACTAGCTGGCGCTGCGTTGTAACGAAAGGTCTAGATGTCCAGTATACGAC
>JAYVBW010000747.1:0-1955 GCA_043750255.1 Pirellula sp. | reverse complement strand
CCAAACCGGTTGCGAATGCCGGGCCAAGCCCGGGCCATCGCTTTATCTGGCACGTTCGAATTAGCTTTGCCAACTGCCGTTCAATTCTAACACGCGTTGTGTGAGCTGTTGGATCGTTCCGTCGTTTACCAAAACGTCAGTTGCATGCTTTTTCTTTTCGGAAAGACTCATTTGGGCCGATTCACGGTCTTGCCATTGCTGTGCGCTCCAGCCTCGCTCTAAAGCACGCTGTTTTCGCATCGCGTCAGGCGAATCGACGTATATGACCCGATCGCAATACGGTAGCCAACCTCCCTCGATGAGAAGTGGTGCATCCAAAATAATTAGGTGCGTTGATGCATCTTGCTTTAATGTGTCCAATTCGGATTTGGCGATCTGACGAATGCGAGGATGCACAATCGCCTCCAGTTTCTTGCGCATCCTCTGGCTGTCTGCCGAATCGCCAAAGACCAGTGAAGCTAATCTCTTGCGGTCGATGGCTGGTGTTAGACCAGGATTATTGCCATTCGCGACCAAGATGTTTTTGCCAAACATTTTTAGCAATAAATCCATCACTTCGGGTTCCAGCAAAACACGATGTGCGATTTCATCGGCCGAAATGAGGGTTGCATTCAATGCGCCCAACATGCGAGTCACTTGGCTTTTGCCACTTGCAATCCCACCGACCACACCAACGACCAATGGTCTTTTAAATTGTTGCGCATGCCTCATATCAACTCACACGCTGCCCAACTGCTACCATATTTGACATCCACCTTGAGCGGCACGTTCAACGGCATCACCGTCGTCATGACTTCGCGAACAACCGTTGCAAGCTGATTCACATAGTCATCCCGCACCTCGAAGATCAGTTCGTCATGAATCTGCAACAGCATTCGGGCCGGCCAATCCAGCGACTTCATTTCTTTTTGCAACGCGATCATCGCCAGTTTGATCATGTCGGCTGCGGAGCCTTGTATGACAGTATTAATGGCCATGCGTTCTGGTTCCAGCAACTGTTTTTTCTTTTGATCTGGCAATCCCGCGTAGTCTCGAATGCCGCGAAGAAATCGCTTGCGACCCGACATTGTCGAGACATAGCCGTCTCTGCGGCAGTCTATCAGTGTTGATGCAATAAAACCCTTGACGCCAGGATACTTTGCAAAGTACGCATCGATAAATGTGCTCGCATCCGTTCGGGAAATCCCCAACGCCTTGGCGAGACCAAATGGACTCTGACCGTAAATGATGCCGAAGCTAACTGCCTTGGCGCTGCGACGCATATCGCTGCTCACCTCACTCGGGTCGACTCCGTTTACTTGCGCTGCCACGCTGGTATGGATATCGAGATCATTGTGAAACGCTTGATGCAAGGAAACATCACCGCAATAGTGTGCCAAAACTCGAAGCTCTATTTGCGAGTAGTCGGCGGTCATCAGCGACCAACCAGCCTCCCTGGGCAGGAAAGCAGATCGTATCGACCGCCCCTCGAGAGTCCGCACAGGAATATTTTGAAGATTTGGCTCGACGCTGCTAAGCCGTCCGGTCGCCGCGATATCCTGCCGAAACGACGTATGCAGTCGATTGGTTCTTGGGCTGATCAAGCGTGGCAATGATTCGACATAGGTGTTAATTAGTTTGGTCAACTGACGGTACTCGACGATTTTGGCTGGCAACGGATGCTCTGAGGCCAGTTCCTCAAGTACTTCGGCATCCGTACTTGGTCCGGTCTTGGTCTTTTTGACCACTCTTAATTTGAATTTTTCGAACAGTATGTTTGCCAGTTGTTTGGGGCTATCTGGATTGAACTCCTCTCCTGCCAACTCCATGATGTGAGAGCGAAGTGCGTCGGCTTTCAATTGAAACTCACTGCCCAGTTGTTCGAGTCTCGAGCGATCGATACGTATCCCTTCGAATTCCAGGTCGGCCAAGACCCCCATGAGTGGAATCTCAAGACTCTGCATCACTTCGATCAA
>JAYVBW010000746.1:0-5806 GCA_043750255.1 Pirellula sp. | reverse complement strand
GCCATCCCAAGTCCGACCACCGATATTTTGGCAACCGCGTCGTCGTGAGTGACACTTGTTGCACCGACAACTTTCGCTGCTTCGTTGACCGCCTTCAATGCGTCTTTTAATTCTGTGTTTGGCACGGTGAACGATATGTCGGCTAGGTCTCCTTGTCCAATATTTTGTACGATCATGTCGACCGATACCTTGCGGTCGGCAAGCCGTTTGAAAATTTCAAAACTGGTTCCAGGTTTGTCGGGCACTCCCAAAATCGTGATACGCGCCTCATCCTTGGTAAGTGCAGCCCCGCAAACCGGAACCGATGCGGACTCGGGTTTGGAAACAATCATGGATCCCGGAGCATCCGAAAAACTGCTCCGCACTCGAATGGGAACGTCAAACTTCTTTGCAAATTCGATCGAACGGCTATGCATCACACCGGCCCCGAGACTAGCCAACTCCAGCATCTCGTCGTAACTGATTTGCCCCATTTGCCTCGCTTCAGGCAAGAGCCTTGGATCGGTTGTATAGACACCATCCACGTCGGTATAGATTTCGCAAGCGTCCGCTCTCAAAACAGCCGCAAGCGAAACGGCGGTCGTATCGCTACCGCCACGACCCAGTGTCGTAATATTGAGGTCATCGTCAACCCCTTGAAACCCGGCTGCAATGACAATGTTCCCTTCGTCGAGCAAGCGTCGAATCCGTTCAGTGGAAATCGTTTTGATTCGAGCCTTTGTAAACGAGTTGTCGGTACGGATCCCCATTTGTGCACCTGTCAACGAAACGGCCTTATGACCGAATCGATGCACGGCCATGGCCATCAAAGCCACGCTGACTTGCTCTCCTGTGCTGAGCAGCATGTCCATTTCGCGAGCGGGTGGCTCATCGTTGATTTCCTTAGCCAAATCGATGAGGTGATCCGTATTGTGACCCATGGCGCTCACAACCACAACGACTTGATTGCCCTCTTGTTGAGCGCGAATCGCCTTGCGGGCCGCCGCTTGGATTTTTTCTGGTGTCGCAACGCTGGTCCCACCAAATTTCTGAACAATCAATGGCATTTCTGATCCTTAACCGATTTCCCTAAACTCTCGATAGTAAACTTGTTAACGCAAATCACCCCGCATGAGCCTGGGAATCAAATCCCAGCCATGTTGGTACGACAGTCCGGAATTCGCTGCCGACACTTCATCATAAGTCAAACTTGAATCTTGAGAGATTCCACTGCCGCAAGCTGCGAAAGGCACCCAGCCATGCGCATGCTTTTTGGTACTGACCGGTGTGGCGTGGTCCGGCAAAACCAGGATGCGATATTCACCGTACTGTTTCAACGCCTGATGAATTGGGCCAACGATATGCCGATCGATAGCCTCAAGTGCCTTGACCTTTTCATCAACCCGCCCCTCATGACTCGCTTCGTCCGTTGCCTCGACGTGAACGCATACGATATCGTGCGTCTTTAACGCCTCAATGGCAGCCATACCTTTACCAGCATAGTTGGTATCCAGATACCCAGTCGCTCCAGCCACTTCGATTCGATCCCAACCGATCAATGCTGCCAAACCGCGTAGCAAATCTACGGCTGTAATCATCGCTCCGCGGACGCCAAACCGCGACTTAAACGATTCAAGATGTGGTGTTTTTCCCAATCCCCACAGCCAAAGGTTTGTTGCTGGCCGTTTGCCGTTGGCTACTCTCGCAAGATTCACCGGATGATCGGCGAACAAAGCCACACTTTGCTCCATCCAATTGCAAAGTAAATCGCAACCTGGCCCCTTCGGATAATCGTCGAGCACCGTTCCGTCCGTTAAGTCATGCGGAGCGCTGGTACGAGAGTCGATTGAAAAAGGAGATGGCGCACCTGGCTTGCCGCGATAGATGAGCAAATTCCGGTAACTCACTCCGGGGCAAAACTCAAGGCATTCACTTCCAAGCCTTTCTTGTGCAGTTCTGAGCAATTGAATTGCTTCGGCATTGGAAATATGATCGGCTGTGAAGTCGACCATGACTTGATTTTGCACGGTTACCAGATTGCATCGTATCGCCCAATCGTTAGGCCCTAGCTCAATGCCTTGAGCGGCGGCCTCGATGGGGGCTCGGCCCGTAAAATACTGATTCGGGTCGTACCCGAGCAGCGACATGTTTGCGACCTCGCTACCGGCTGGGAAGTGCAGAGGCACATTATCGCTCCGACCAACCAAACCGAGTTGAGCGATTTCATTCATAGCCGGAATGTTGGCTTGTTGCATCGGCGTCTTGCCGCCTAGAGATTCAACCGGATAGTCTGCGCATCCGTCCGGGATGATGATGACCCATTTCATGTTGAGCGTCCTTGGGAGTTTTTTCGGTAAATTTTGTGCATTGGACTTGTCTTCAGTCTTTTAGATCCGTTGTAGCATTGTATGCCACAGCCTTCACTTACCACCTTCGGTGACGCGAAGCTTGACGCATTCGTTACTGACGCTTGGCAACATTCGAATCTCGTCGTTGGCTGCCGCAGCGGCTTTCTCATTTGCTTCGTGAGTCATGATGACCAGCGGGACTTTGCGTGGTTGTTGATCGTCGGTTGGCTCATGCTGAATAATCGATGCGATCGAGATGGCGTGATTGCCCAGAATGCCTGTGATCTGAGACAGTACACCGGGCTCATCCGCAACACAGAACCGCATGTAATACCGACCTGTCGACTGTTCATACGGCAGTAAACCGATCTTGGACTCGCGATCAGACCACAGTTCAAGTCGACGAAAAGTGATGTCCGTTCGCCCTGAGGCCGTATCGATCATATCGGCAACCACTGCGGAAGCTGTCGGCATCTGACCTGCACCTTGGCCATGAAAGAACATATCGCCAACGGCGTCACCTACGACCGTCACGGCGTTATAAGCACCACGAACTTCGGCAAGCGGTCGTCCCTTTCGAATCAACGTTGGCGACACATGCAACTCCAAACCATCGGAGCGTAACTGTGCCGTCGCTATCAGCTTGATACGATACCCAAGTTCGGATGCGTATTTAAGGTCCGCTAGTTGAAACGCCTCTAAACCACGGCGATAGATATCGCGCCAGCGGACTCGAACACCGAAGGCAAGGTGAGCCAGAATTGCGAGCTTCTGCGCCGCGTCGCTTCCATCCACATCCATGGTCGGATCGGCTTCCGCATAACCCAGTTCCTGAGCAAGTTTAAGTGCAACTGCATAGTCAGCTCCTTGCTCATCCATTTGCGAAATGATGTAATTGCTCGTTCCGTTGAGGATGCCACGCAAGGACAAAATCTGGTTGGCCGAAAAGCATTGGCTGATGTTCGCGATAATCGGAATACCACCTCCAACGCTCGCTTCAAATGCGATGGTGCGGCCCAATGCTCGTGCACGATCAAACAATTCTTCACCGTGTTCGGCCAAAAGGGCTTTGTTAGCGGTTACAACATCCTTGCCTGACTCCAATAACTGGAGCATGATCGTCCGAGCTGGTTCAAGGCCGCCGACCAAGTGCGCGACGACTTCGATCTCGGGATTGTTGAGAATCGATTTTAAATCATCGGTCAAAATTCCGGCAGGCAAATCGATGTTGCGATTTTTTGCTAAATCCCGAACCATGGCTTTTTCAAGCCACAGAATCCGTCCAGCGTGCCTGGCCAACCGATCGCCGTGATCCAAAAGCAAACGGGCCACTCCGATACCCACGGTGCCCATGCCAACAATGGCAACCCTGGTTTTCTCCATGAAAGATAGCAATCCTACGAGATCTGAATTTCCAAAAGGGAAATAGTAAACCAAGTTGGCATACTCGCAAACCGTGTTTGCCAGCATCTCAGAACATAGTTTAAATTTTTGGAGATAAAGCTCTAATTACTTAGCGTACTTCCATAAAGGCTACCAACTCCGCAGGGGCCAAACCATTGGCTTGCAGCCTGTTGTTACGATCAATAACCATGCAGAGGTGCTATAAAATTAGTTAACAGCAATTTTAGCGAGCAGCGGCATTCGCTTTTGATCCGAAACGACCACTCCTCCTGGCTTCTCAACCGTGATCGCAAAGACAGTCGGCTTGTCCACTCGTAATTTAGCTTGAATCGGGACAATCGACTCGACATCGCTAGCA
Organism: Pirellula sp.; assembly: GCA_043750255.1. Taxonomy (GTDB): domain Bacteria; phylum Planctomycetota; class Planctomycetia; order Pirellulales; family Pirellulaceae; genus JBKCUI01. The sequence goes on along the minus strand of JAYVBW010000746.1, from coordinate 1,717 downwards.
ATGTCAAACACTCCTCCGTCCACTGGCTTTTCGTCTCGTGACGGATCGATAATCCAAAGTTGATATTGTTCTTTGGTGGCGTCATTGATGGGCAGGCCTCGGATAGTCATGAATCCTTGTTGGGCTGCCGAACTCCATATGACTTCTCCAAGTTCCTTACCCTGCTTTTGCTCTAGTGCAGTCGATTCCCACTTGGAACGAACGATGTCAGACGCCGATGCAATAAGTTTATCTCGCTGCTGTTGCAAACTGGCGATCTGGTCCGTCTTGCTGGGCAACCAAACGGATAGCAATAGTGCGATCGAGGCAGCCACACTCAGCCACGCAGCTATCTCGCGGAGACCTATCCAGGACGTTGCAACAGTGAACGGTGCAACAGTCGACACTTTGACCACATTTGGGATTGTGGCTGTATCGATAAATCCGCCCGCCATCTTCCTGAGTCGGGACAAAAGCTCGACAGGCATCGGCTCAACGGGAACGGTTCCTTGGAATGTCAAAAAAGTACGTGCAGCCGCTTCCTCGGAACGCTCAACCATAACTTGAAAAATCTTTGGATCGTAGGATTTGATTTCATGCAATTCCGCTTCCGTCACATCGCCGAGCGAAAAACCGGCGGCGAGTTCTTGAATTCTAAAGTCGACTGGTTCAACCAAGCTCATGATGCGACTCCTGTTCCGGCAACGGAGAACTTATTCATGCATTGTCGCAATTGGATAAGCCCCCGCCTCGCGAAAGACTTGACCGAACCGAGGGGCATTTGCAATTCGGTTGAAATCTGCGAATGCGATTTCCCCTCGTGAATGGACTTACGCAGAATATCCCGCTGGTTGGAGTCGAGCGATTCAAGGCAACGCGTCGCCTTGGCCGCCTCATCAATCAACTCTGCAGATGCTGATCCCGACAAATCTGGCTGTTCATCGAAATCACTATCACCGCTCATCGTTTCTACCACCCGAGACTGCTTGCGAAAGCGATCTATCAGACGCCTTCTGGCAATCATGGTAACAAAGGTGGGCTCAGCCGATAGCGATGGATTGAATCGATCCGCTTTTTGCCAAATCTCTAAAAAAATCTCCTGAACCGCATCCTCGGCGTCTGCTTGACTTGGTGAATAGCGTCTCGCCAGCGACCAAACGAGGTTTCCGTACCGCTCGATACAGTGATTAAGCGACTCAGGTTCGCGTTTGGCGACTTGAGCAAGCACCGATTCAATCGATTGTAAAGGCGATTTATCCACTCTTAGCATTGCGAACCTATTCCTCTACACACGGAATGCGAACACGAAAACCCGGTATGCATCAGATTGTACGCTAAACACACAACACTGGATGTCACTCTTTTCTTGCTGACTCACGCTTAACATGGCGTGAATGGGTTGAATGAGCTCAAAACCATAGCCATTTATTCCAAGTAATGAATCGATCAGCTATTATGGAGTCGGTTGATCCCTCCACCCTTTTGGCACCGAAACGCAGCAATCGCCAATCCAACCCGATCCTCACGGAGTCATTTCATGTTGCACACCGGTTATATGTATTTCCGGAATTGCCTAAATTGTCTCCACGTAGTGTTGTCCCTAATCCTAGGTTCACCCGTTCGAAGCGCCCAGGAACTCGAATTCAATCGGGACGTTCGACCGATTTTGGCGGAAAACTGCTTTGCCTGCCACGGATTCGACAAGGCCAAGCGGGAATCAGGCTTGCGTCTCGATACC
>JAYVBW010000745.1:0-3266 GCA_043750255.1 Pirellula sp. | reverse complement strand
CGCGATTTGACCTGCGGGTCACCTTGCATCATCTTCATTTCTTCTCGAAGCTCTTCGTCTGTCATTCGCAGATCTTGCTCGTATTTCCATCTTTGGAATGCATAGTCAATTACCGATAGGATTAGCAATGCAGCGGCTACGTTGCGGCATAGATCGATCATCGTCGTCCACACGAATTGCCCGACCGTCTCGATGCTGCCAGCGCCAAGAGCCAATATGGAATCCCATCGAGACCAGACACCCAACAACAGAATGCCCGCAACAAGTCCGATCTTAAACAATCCAAAGCCAAGTTTCGAAACGTTGACAATCGTAAATAGCCGTTGGAGGCCTTTCAGGGGATCGATTCGGGTGAAATCGATCCCAAGTTTGTCAGGTAGCCACAATGGTCCCACTTGGGCAAAGTGCACAACGAGAGAGGTACAAAGAACCCCGCCCATTAATGGTAAAAGTGCCAAACTACCCTTTCCGATCAATCGTACAACTTGCAGGACCGCCGTTCGCGGATCGGTTTGCCAATCAAGAGATCGGGTTAGTTCTTCGTTAATAAGTTCCATCAACGTCCGAACGATTTGAGGCCCCGTAAAGTCTAGGAGCATGACTCCAGCGAGTAGCAACACCGCCGATGTTAAGTCCGGACTTCGAACTACGTTTCCTTCCTCACGCGCTTTCTGGCGACGGTAGTCTGTTGGGTCATGTTTCTTTTCGCCCCCACTATCCGCCACGCATCACCTCCATATGTCGACTCGCAAACGCAATTTTCGAGGACGGACTAGAGAACATTCGGGTAGTCATTTCTATCCATTCCACCAGCTCGTTTTGAAATACCCAGCCGATGCTTGCCATCGACATGGTCAGAACCAAGATCATGATCGTGACGTTGATGTTGAAGCCGATGGCCATAATGTTGAGTTGGGGGAGAGTCCGGCCAATGAGGGCAGTTACAAAGTTGGCTAGCAGTAACGCGATTGCGGGCGGTGCTGCGGCTCGCATGCCGACGGATACGCTGTGCCGAAGTAGGTCATGCAAATGCAGAAGCCAATGCTCCTCCGTAATAATGCCACCTGCTGGGTACACACTAAAACTATCGAGGCAAGCGCCTAAAACGATGCGGTGGCCGCCCAAGGTTAAAAACAAAGCCATCGCGACCCAAGAAAACATTTGGCTAACGACCGTTACGGTTTCTTGGGTAGTGGGATCGGCTGCCTGCGCCACGTCCATACTTGCGAGCGAACTAATCACCTGGCCACCTACCTGTAAACTCGTGACGATCATCAGAACTGCTGTTCCAAACAATAGGCCCAACAGAAGCTCTTTGGCCAGTCCTATGACCATGCCTGCAAGATGCGGCGGTAATGGTGTAGCGTTGACCATCACAAGTGGCGTGACCGACATTGCGATCATCAATGCCAATAGCACTTTGACTCGATTGGGAATCGCTGAACCGTGAATAGGTGGCATCATGGCCAGCAGGGGCCCGGTGCGGCCAAGAACGCACAAAAAAGTCCACATCGGACCATAGAGCAATGTTGCAATTAAATCGCCGCTGGACATTGCGAATCCTATTTATCGCTCGGACATGTGCGGTGGCAGTTCGCGAAGTACGTTTCGCGAGTAATCCAACATGCGATCGGTCAACCAAGGCAAGCAAACGATGATGGCAAGCGTCATCGCAACGAGCTTTGGGACCGTGCTCACGGTCTGATCTTGAATCTGCGTAAGGGCTTGAATTAAACCGATTGCCAAACCGACCAGCATGCCGACCAGCAACAGTGGTGCGCCTATTATGAGCGACATTAGAATCGCGTCTCGTACCAAATCAATGGCTTCGTTGGGTGTCATTTTGTTTCAATCTTTTTTCGGTTCTCGATCATCCTGGAAAGGTCCCAAAGCTATCGAGCAGCATTTGAACCACGAGCCGCCATCCGTCCACCAACACAAAAAGCAATAGCTTGAATGGCATCGAAATCATGGCAGGGGGCAACATCATCATTCCCATCGAAACAGTGACCGATGCGATCACAATGTCGAGAATCAAGAAAGGCAGATAGATTTTGAAACCCATTAGGAAGGCTGTTTTCAACTCGCTCAACATGTAGGCAGGCAGCAACACTTGGAGAGGAACCTCGTCAAAAGATTTCGGTTCCGGACTACCTGGTGCATAGCGGCTGTAGAATAGGTGCACATCGTCATGATTTCCGGCCATGTCGATTTGGCGAGACATAAAAAATCGGATCGGTTCGGCGCCCTTTTCCCAAGCGTCGACGGCCGTCATTTGGCTACCTTCTTTGGTGTAAGGTTCGATCGCTTCGTTATAAACCTGAGTCCAAACGGGGCTCATAACAAAGATCGTGATGAACAGCGATATTGACGTAATAACTTGACTGGGCGGCAACTGCTGTGCACCGAGAGCTTGCTTCAGCAAACCAAAGACAACGATGATGCGGACGTAGCATGTCGTCATAAGTAGAATGGCTGGAGCCAGGCTCAAAATCGTCAATAGCAGAAGAATTTGCAACGAGCTCGACAATCCCTTTGGGCTTAACCAAGCATCCGGACCGCCTAAGACTTTGCTGGCTAGTTCTTCCGTGGACGTTTTATCGCCAAGAGTCTGCTTTGAGTTCTCATCGACCGCATTCTTAACGTTGGAGATTTCGCGGTTCTTTATTGCCCGGCTCAAAAGACTTTCCGTTTTTTCCTGAGCAAAGGCAACAGAGCCTACATTAAAATTATCAATTGGAAAAAACGCAACCAGAAGGACGGAAAGGAATGGTGCAAAGCAGGGGTATCGGGTTAGTTTGGGTAGTTTGAAGGTAAACATTGGGTGCATGTTGAACCGAAAAAAGTTTCGACCTGTACGATTGAATTTGAATTTGCCTATGCAATCCATTGAGCCTGAGGCGCTAGCCGAGCCACGCTGCGGGAAATCGGCTAGCGCCTCAGGCTCAGTAAGCTCCAAACTTATTTGAATCGTACAGGTCGAAAAGTTTTGACATTTTTCTGACTTTGACTCATGTACAGGATTTTCCGGTTCAACGCCATAAAGATATTTCGCGAAGAAGGCCGATTTGCGGACGGCGCGTATTGAAACCGGCCGGTCGGTCAGAATACAATGCATTCACGATGGTGATCTGGTGGGAGAGTTTTTGAGTTGCCGAATTGCAATTCAAAACGCCGAAGGCGCAAAGTGGCCCTGAACCGCTCAGGCAAAAAGAACCGCTAGCACAAAAATCGTCTCTGGAGAGCGATTCAGTGGCCTTCATTGG
>JAYVBW010000744.1:0-10608 GCA_043750255.1 Pirellula sp. | reverse complement strand
ATAACGCATTGGTAAAAATGTTCGCCGCCGCCATCTGGCAAATCATCTCGGGTGACCGAGGTGATCACTACGTGCTTTAGTCCAAGTCGCAAAGCCGCTTCCGCCACTCGCTCAGGTTCGTCCCCCTCGAGCGCTTCTGGTTTTCCTCGAGAAACGGCGCAGAATCCGCAGGGTCTGGTGCAGACGTTGCCTAAGATCATGAAGGTGGCAGTGTTTTGCGAGTAACACTCCATTCGATTAGGGCATTTTGCATTTTCGCAGACCGTTTCCAGACGCAATTCATTTAGCAGCCCCGACGTAAAGTGATTCGCGTTTCCTTTTGGAACTTCTCGGCGGAGCCATGGCGGCAGCCGTCTGCTTGGGTCAAACAATGGGACCACAGATCCACAGGTCACAGAATCAACCGACAGGCCTTCTGAGATTGGCAATGTTTCTGCTAGCGAAACGACCTTCAAAATCGGAAGTTGCATGTGGATATTTGATAGGAATGCGGAAAGGGAAAATGGTATGCAGGTTAAATGAAGTCAAAAGAGGTGGGTTTTTGGCTGCCGGAAGCCATATTATGGTCGAAGGCAGCTTTTCAAGCCAGAGACCCTCTGATAAACGACTCCAGAATTATGCATTGCCGAAAACTCCTCCTAGGGGAAACAGATACCAAAAAATCTGACCAAACATCTGGCACGAACAACCAGGAATGACGTACATTAGGTGGACTTGCGCGAAAGCGGCAAACTTTAGAATTTGTTACGAGGTTGGTTTTAATGATAATTATTCAAATTGTGACGGATGCGATGAAATCGGGATTTTCCGTTGTCACACCGATACTAGGCATCTGTTTTTGGATCTTTGCGGGCACAAATGTCCTGGTAAGCTCGGAGTGCTGCCCTTTCTGCTCGGCAGCCTCACAAACCCTGCGACAAGAGATTTTGTCGATGGATGCCGCTGCGATTGGCCGCTTGGAAACGGATGGACGCACCGATGTGGATGGATCTGCCGCTTTCAAAATTGAAAAAGTACTCTTGGGTGGAAAACTAATCAAAGTGGATCAGGCAATTGAGGCAAGTTATTTCGGACCAGGAAAGTCGGCCAAGAAATTTTTGCTCCTGGGCGTTGATCCCACCAAACTGCTTTGGTCCTCGCCTTTGCCACTCTCTGCTGATGCTGAGAGGTATGTCGAAGCGATTCAAAAGTTGCCAGAGTCCCAGGTAGAACGACTCGAATTCTTCCAAAAGTATTTTGAGCATGCTGATTCGCTGCTTGCTCGAGACAGTTATGACGAGTTCGCTTTGGCACCGTATTCCGATGTGCTGCTGCTCAAAGATAAAATGGATCGGGAACAACTGCTAAAATGGGTACAAGACACGTCAAAGTCTCCCGATCGGAAACGCCTTTATTTCACGATGCTTGCCATTTGTGGCAAACCCGAGGATGCAAAGTTATTCGAGTCGATGATTCGAAGTGAGAACCCAGAAGCCAGAGCTGGTTTGGATGCGTTGATTGCCGCCTACCTGACCCTCAAGGGCGAGAAAGGGATTGAGCTCGTCAAAGAACAGTTCTTTGACAATGCACAGAGTCAGTATGCCGATATTTATTCCGCAGTGATGGCGCTCCGATTTCATGGAACCGAAGCAAATATTTTGCCCAAGGATGTCATTACAGGTGCAATGCATCGGTTACTGGAGCGGCCTGATCTTGCCGACTTGGTTATTCCAGACTTAGCAAGGTGGAGCGATTGGAGTCAGATCGATAAAGTTTGTGAACTATTTGAAAAGGCGACCGACGACAACAATTGGGTGCGAGTACCTGTCATCAACTACTTGCGAGCCTGCCCGCTCCCCGAAGCAAAAGAAAAACTGATCAAGCTGGAAAAAATCGACCCAAAGTCGGTCCAACGCGCAAAGACGTTTTTTCCGATCCCGTCACCAGTTGCTCCCAAAAAGTCGGACAGTTCGTCATTTCGGCTGCCAAACGGTGTTGAGCGAGGTTTGGTGTTAGAGGAAAATCGCAAGTCCATTCGAATTGCATCGCTTGGCGATTCTTTCGCGGTATCCCAACTCGCCCGGGTTCATCCACTTGGAGAAAACGCAAAAAATTCGCCCTCTCCATTCGCAACGCTTCCCATGAGTGGCAGATTGAACCTGTGGGCTCCATTTGTCGTACTTGTGATCGCGACGATTCTGCTCGCGTTGGTCATGTGGAATATAGCCACCAACGGCGGAATTGTTGCTCACGTAATACTAAGTCGAAAGCTTTAAGAAGCACGAAAAAACACTGACGCTCAATAGTTCGGACAATCGCAAAAAACAATGAATCAAGCCATTTCCGATTCGAAAGCCACCGAAGTCAATTACGATGTTAGTGATGATTCCGAAGACTTCACGTATAAATCTCTCAGTCGGGCGGGGGTGCTTTGCCTCGTCTTTGGTTTGTTTGGGTTGCTAGCCTGGATTTCACCCCTCCTGCTTTTCCTTCCCGCGATCGGGCTCGTTTTCGGTTTGGTTGCGTTGCGCAATCTAAAAAAGTATCCCAACGAGCTTATCGGTACACCGGTGACTTGGGTGGGCATCGTATTTAGTGTGGCCATTTTGATAGCTTCGCCAGTGCGGCATATCTATATCTACAATACAGAGGTGCCGGAAGGCTTTGAACGAGTTCAGTTCGCGTCGTTGAAGAGCCAGATGGGTGCTCCGGACTTTCCCACTGCTGAGGCCATTGCGTTGAATGGAAAGAAAGTCTTTCTCAAGGGATACATACACCCGACGTCGATTTCGAGCAATTCTTCGAAAACATTTGTGTTTGTACCAGATTGGGGCACATGCTGTTTTGGGACCCAACCACCTCTGACTCATATGATCCAAGTGCGATTGGTCAATGATGGGTTTGCATTCAAGTCGGTGCGTCAGCATTCTATTGCTGGTACGCTGGAAGTGCATCCTTACATCAAACCGGTCGAAGGACTTGAGGGCGTTTACTATGAATTTGAAGCAGAGCATTTTCAATAAATTCTGCCTCGCGGTGCGTCGTTACACTAATCAGGCGGTTGCCACCACTGGCTCACGGCAATACTTAGGTGGGGCGAGTTTGACGCGGTATTGTACGAGGAGTTTCTTCTTTGATCATGGTCTCCCGACCAATCTGCACCCCTCGGCTCGATAGGAATGCCGATAACTCTTGCACTTTCATTTGCAGTGACAATTCTTCGGAGCGACTTTCTGGTTTATGTGATTTGAGTAATGCAAGTTCCCGAAATGCTTTATCGATATCCAACGTTGGCAACGAATCCATCGAACTGACTGCACTTGGAGCGAGATTGTCGGCTGCCGACTCAGGCGGAAGGACCAAATCCGCGTCTCGTCGACCACGCTGGCGATCATGGGTTCGACGGCCAAAAACAGGAGTCGCATCGATAGGCGTAACGATGAACATGATTCCAAGCCCTAACACTAAACCGGCAATTGCACAAAGACCTGAAATGGTTGCCTTGCCAGGCCCGATTGGACGATCGCTCACCATAGGCGAATCAAGTCGAGTCAAAAGGCTCGTGGAGACCGATGAGTCCCGGGCGGCTTGTATCTCTGCAAGTTCTCGTTCCGAGCTTTCTAGCATAGCGATCTTGGATTTAACTTCGGACAGCAGATTCGCGTATGCGGCGCGGCTGTCCGCCAACTTTGCCAATCGTTCTTGGGCGGATTCTTTTTGCGTTTCGAGTCGTTGTATTCGCCCGTCGACTAGGGAGATATCCGATTCGACACCTGCAATGGAGGCTCTCAGTTCTTGCAGAAATCGTTTGACAATTGAGGACTGTGCGGTTTGCGACGCAATCACGGAAGGGTGATTGTCTGTGAATCTTCCTATCAATTGAGAACCGCTTAGCTGCGCGTCCACGAGCCCCTCTCGAAGCCGTTTCAATCCCGGTTGGGAGTTAAGGACAGCGCCTGGAGCTACGATGAACGACGTCGGGTCTGCGGTCGCTCGAACAAGTAATTCGCGGTCGGCAATGAGCGACTGTCGATTGATCTCTGCCTGGCGAAGATCGTTTTTGATTTGGTCGTATTCGGCTCGTGAAGTTGCGGCGCCTGCGACTGTATCCGTCATCCCTCGCAAATCGGATAGATCGGAACCTGCTTCGCGTTCGATTTCATGTAGCTGGCTAGTGGAACTGGCCAGTTCGCGTTTTGCGGCATCTCTTGCATGCTTTAACTCTGCTAGTACGCCGTCGGCTCTTGCTTTTCGAACTTGCTGCAACCTTGACTCCAATGCATCCGTAAGGGCCTTGCTCATCGACATCGCTTCGTTCTGAGCGTTGGCTTTTACATCTAAATAAATTACTTCAGTCACCCCAAACTCGGTACCTTTCGGTGCGTGGACTGAGATCGAGGACTTGGCAACTTCTTCGACCAATTCTTTCGAAGGAAATTCACTTTTTCCCCACCAACTCGAAACGTTTTTAGGGGGCCCGACTGCAATCAATGCATCGCGAACGACTTGCTGACTCTTGGCCATTTCAAGAATTGTCTCCTGAGCAGCCTTCATTTCCGCTTGGCTTTGAAATCGCCCAAGTCGCATTACCGCGCCTGTGGCTTCGTCACGCACAAGCAACGCTTGCGACGCCAGAAACGTATCTTGTTTCAAGAAAACCACGTATGCCAAGCCCAGGCCACCAAAGAGAACAGTTGTGGAAATCCAAAAGGGAGCCCAGACTAAAACGCCCCGAAGTAGGCTTCGGACCGCAGGATTGGCAATAAGTGCACTCATGTGGAATTCTACGTGCTGGATTTGGGCAAAATCGCGATACAGATATACGCGATACAGATATACGCGATACAGATATAGTCGTGAAAAGATACTTGATGGGATATCAAATGGTCGGATCGGAAAAGAGCCGAAGTTGGAAATCCATTAGACGCACGATGCGCTGGCGCAATTATGCCGATTGTCCCTTTGCTTCAAGATTTTCTAAAGCCAAATTTCCCGAAGCAACGAATTGAACTGATCTAGCTAGCGGCATCCCTTTCGACTTTTTAGGGTTTTTTATACTTCATGGCCCGGGTCAGGATACGGTCCAAGGTCAACGCAAAGGCAATACGGTCCTTTGGGCTGTAGGGGGCTGGACCTGAGAACTCCATCCCTGCGCCTCTCGCTGCGTCGAAAAGGTCGCGACCAGCAAGTCGACCTGCAACGTTGCGATCGTCGTACAATTCGCCGCGCGGGTCGATGACAAAAACTTGTTTGTCCACCAGTTGTGCGGCCAAGGGGATGTCGGCCGTTATGGCCAAATCGCCTGACTCCGCGTGATCAACAATATACTTGTCCGCGATGTTTGCACCATCTCGAACGGTAATGCACGAAAAAAGCGAATTGCCTGGAGGAACCCAAATCGGCTGATTCGCGACCAAAACAACGGGCATTTTGAGGCGTGCCGCCGCGCGAAAAACCAACTCCTTGACCTCGCGAGGCGCTGCGTCCGCATCAATCCAAATTCTCATTTAGGTAACGTCCTGTGGAGTAGTTCCAAGGTATAGTTCGCGTTTTAAGGAATGATCCCTCGCCCGACCGCTAACGAATGGATTGCCATGAACAAAGTACCGATAAGGTAAATCTTTCGCTTGGCTGATTCCTATTCGAGGGCTTGCCCGTATTTCAAAATCAGCTATTTCAGCGTTCGACTCCAACCAAATCCGTTGGCTCCTAGCAAGATCCTCGCCGTCAAGACCGATGTCGATTCCAAACGCTTGGCAAAGTTTCCCCGGGCCATTTGTTAAATCTCGCGGTTTTGGTACGGGCCGCAAAGTGGACATGAATTCAATCCCTTGAGTTGGTTCCACGGCTCGAATTAGTACGGCAGCACCATATCCAGCCTCTTCGCTAACGATGTTCATGCAGTAGCGGTTGTGGATCGAATAGACGTACAAGTATCCAGGAGGCCCGAACATGGTTCGATTCCGTTTGGTTTCACCCTTAGACGCATGGCAGGCCGGGTCGTCTTTCCAAAGATAAGCTTCGGTTTCGACAATGATTCCGGCCAGGATATTGGAACCCAAATCATGAACCAACCGGCAACCGAGGAGTCGCCTGGCCAATGCAACCGTTGGCTGTTGAAAGAATGGTCTGTCCAGTTTTGGCATTCGCGGAACGTGATCGTAGAAAAATGAGCGGCCTGATTTCGATCAGACACATTAGGAGTACAATTGAACGAATGGAATCTTCGACGCAGCTAGAACCAATCGGTAAAATTTTGAACCTAGCCGAGCCAGGCCTTGTTTACCATTGTGTCTGTGGTACCGAGTTTCGCGTGGACCCGATGCTCGGTGGCGAATGTACCAACTGCAAACGCATTGTACAGTCTGAAGCCATTCGACACGCGATGAGCGCGACCGTTTCCATTAGCAATTTCCAAAGCGAAGAGGACGTTCGTCATTTCGAGCTGGACGAAAGAGGCAATCTTATCAACCGCCTCTACGGCCACTTTCGAATCGACCACAAATTAGGGTCGGGCGGTATGGGAGCGGTTTATCGTGCGTTGGACACTTCATTGCAGCGCTTCGTAGCGGTCAAGATCATGCGGAATGTAATTCACTGCGTCGACTCCCGCATCGCGATGACGCTGCGCGAGGCGGTCGCGCAGGCCAGATTGAATCATCCGAATGTCGTTACAATCTATTACGTCGGTCGCCAAGACGAAGAACCTTTCTTGGCCATGGAACTTTTAGTAGGCCCGCCTCTTTCGGAGAAACTCAAGTCGGAAGGAGTGATACCCTACGCAGATGCGATTCGATATGGCATTCAAGTTGCCTCAGCACTGCGACATGCGTCACAGTTTGGAATTGTTCATGCCGATATCAAGCCAGCTAATTTATTGATCTCGGGCGTAGGGCGAATCAAGCTTTCGGACTTTGGCCTTTCTAGAATTCAAAATGAACCAGGCCAGCCCACGAATGTCTCCGGAACACCTGCCTACGTCGCTCCAGAGCTGATCCAAGGTAACCCGATCAGTATTCAGTCAGACATGTATGCACTTGGCATAACACTTTTTGAACTAGTATTTGGTCGTTTGCCTTTTGAACTCGTTGGAACAACGGTTCGCGAACGGATTGAGACTCACCTAACGGCGGAGGTCGCGTTCCCGCCTGTTTGGCCAAGTGCGATCCCAAGAGAATTCGCAGGCTTCATTTTACGATTGCTCTCCAAGAATCCGAAGGACCGCTATGCGACGTACGATGAGCTTTTAGACGACCTGAAATCGATCGAACCAGTCTCGACTACTATCGCCGGAGTCGCGCCGCGGGCTGCAGCCTACGCTATTGACCAGTTGTTCCTGTTGGTATTTATCGCCCCATTTGCAATCTTGATTTTACTCTTAAACTCGGACTGGGCCAATGTTTCGGTGCTGCGAAATTATCAATGGGCTACACCCATTGTCGCGTTTGCGTCGCTCATTGTACCCGCTGTCTATCTGACCATGATTTTTCGTGGTTGCGGATCGATTGGGCGTTATTTGTTTCAGCTTCGAATCGTTGAGGTAAACGGTTTGCGCCCGAGACGTCAACAACTGGTAACTCGCGAGGTTCTTCGCAATTCGTTTGCTTGGTTTTCGCCGCTAGCTCTTTACGTGAATTCCAGCAACTCAATTTTGACTCCCGTTTTTGCGGTCGCTCTTGTTTTGTTTCCGTGCATCGACTCAACCATGATTCTGCTATCAAAAGGTCGCAAGTCGCTTCATGACTACCTTTGTAACTCACGCGTCGTACTTGCCGTAGATCGTGAGAAAGAACCCAAATAGATCATGCAACAAGTTCAAGTGAAATTAGCCGAACGAAGTTATCCAATCTTCATTGGGACTCGCACATTGGATCACATTGCGGTGCCGCTAGGGGAATTGTTAACCGGATGGTCGCACACCATTATTATCTGCGATGAAAAGGTTGCGCAGACGTATGGAAAAATAGTCGAAGAGACCTTGTATCAGTCAAGTAAGCGGACCTCTTTGCTAGTGGTTCCCAGTGGCGAAGAGAACAAGTCGATCGCGAATTTGTCACAGCTTTGGAGCCGGATGCTTGAGGAAAAAAGCGACCGAAAAAGCGTTGTCGTCGCTATTGGCGGCGGAGTCGTTGGCGATTTAGCGGGTTTCGCTGCCGCGTCTTTTACGCGAGGACTGAGATTTGTTCAGGTGCCAACGACGCTCTTGGCAATGGTTGACAGCAGTGTTGGAGGCAAGACGGGTATCAACTTACCATCAGCCAAGAACATGATTGGTGCGTTTTGGCAACCGCATGCGGTGTGGATCGATACGTCGACGCTTGACTCCCTGCCTGATCGGGAATTCAGAAGCGGTCTTGCAGAGGTCGTAAAATACGGTGTAATCCTGGATGAGAGTTTTTTTGACCATTTAGAGGTGCATGCAGACGCTATTCTTGCGAGAAAGCACGAGCATATTCAACATATTGTGCGTCGTTGCTGTGAATTGAAGGCTCAGGTGGTTTCTCAAGATGAACGTGAAACGACAGGGCTCCGGGCTATTCTCAACTATGGCCACACGTTTGGGCATGCGATTGAAGCTAAAACATCTTACGGACGCTTTTTGCATGGCGAAGCAATATCTATTGGCATGACCATGGCGGGGCAATTGGCCGTCCGACTTGAGCTCTGGCCAAAAGATTGCCAAGAAAGACAAACATCGCTGCTCCGTAAATTCGGCCTGCCAACCAGTTTTTCCGAAGTGCCAGGTGAGCAGTTAGTGGTGGCCATGCAAATGGACAAGAAAACAGAACATGGCAGACTCAACTTCATTTTGCCAACCCGGATGGGGAACGTGAGGACTGTTTCCAATTGTGAGTACGCCGATATTCTCGGGGCGATTTTTGGAAACGCAACATAATACAACACGAAACGGATGGATCCAAATTGTCAAAGAAGACGCCTAGTATAGATTCAAAAATTGGCAGCAGTAAACCAATGCACTCAGCCATGCGGTGGAGTGAGCGAATCAGTCAAACTTGGTTCATTGCGTTGTTGGGAGCCGTACTGTATTGGTTTTCGCTACCGCCGATGCAATTACCATGGGCTGGTTTTTTGGCGTCGGCCTGTTGGGTATCGATTATTGCAAAAGAGTGTTCGCCGACCCGTCGAGAATACTGGAGCATATGGCTTGCGGGCGCTGTGATGTGGCTCGCCCTCTTGCAGGGAATCCGATTGGCGTATTGGCCGCTTCACTTTGGTTGGATCGCATTGTCTTTGTATCTGGCTGTCTACTTGCCAATGTTTGTCGCGATGGCTCGATCATTGCATCATTCTTGGTACATTCCATTGCCATTTGCAGCCGCGACGGCGTGGGTTGGATGCGAACTTATTCGTGCCTATTTCGTGACAGGGTTCGCAGCGTGCATGCTTGCACATAGCCAAACGCCGTGGCCATGGATGTTGCCGATCGCCTCATACTTTGGCGGCTATGGCGTTAGTTTTATTGTCATGTTTATTGGTGCAGTGCTCTATCAGTGGTTGAGCTGGTCCATTTGGAATCGTAGGGTTTGGCTTGCCGCAAGATCCAAGCGATTCGTGTTTGTGGTTGCAGCCTATACGATGCTCGGGGTAGCAGTGGTTTTAAGTTCGATAGGGTCTATGCGATCGCATGACCAGTGGCTGTCAAGTCAAGAACCGATTAAGCCGTTAGGGGCTGTATTGTTGATACAGGAAAACATGCCGACTCAATTCGATGGCACGTTGGACGACATGGTCCTGGGGTGGCAAAGGTATGCACAGCAAACTGCGAAAGCTTTACAGGCGAACAGTTCCAAGGAAGTGAATTTGATTGTTTGGCCGGAAAGTACATTTAGTGGCGGAGTGCCTTGGCTTGATTCGGACAATGACCCGGCCATGGCCGCAGTGTTAGAACTATCGGAAGAAGATATCGCCAACTGGAGAGCACAGATTGAGGTCAAACTAAAGAGAATTTACACTCTTTCCCAATCCAATCCAACCAAGTTTTTGTTGGGTACGGATTGTGTGAGACTTTGGTCTAGTAAAGCTGTTAGGTACAATGCTGCACTTTGGTTCGATCCACAAAACAGGGAGGCATGCAAGTACTATTCCAAACAACACTTAGTTATGTTTGGAGAGTACATTCCGTTTGCGTCGTTTGTTCCGAACCTTCTACGTATGATTGGACTTGGGGCAATCGAAGCGGGCGATAAACCGATGGCTTGGCAACTGTCCTCGGGTGCGACAATTTCAACAAGCATTTGTTTCGAAGATGTCCTGCCGCATTTGATACAATCGCACGTTAGCAAGCTTACCGCGTTGGGGAAGTCGCCGGATTTGTTGATCAATATTACCAACGACGGGTGGTTTCGAGGCTCAAGCATTCTCGATCACCACTTGAACAACGCAATATTGGCGGCTGTTGAGAATCGTAGGCCCATGCTGGTGGCTGCCAACTTAGGTATTTCCGCTTGGATCGATGGTGATGGGCGAGTGGTGCGATCGCTCCCTCGAATGGATCCAGGGTCCATCCTTGCGGAGCCAATACCAGATGGCCGATCGGGGTGGTGGCAATCCGTTGGCGATTTGCCAGCGAGATTTTTAACGTTTGTAAGCTGTTTGCCATTCCTAATT